>JANXSB010000073.1 GCA_025352865.1 Chthoniobacter sp.
GTTTGGGCTATAGCCCAAGCTACTTTCCTTCCGCGCCCGGTTCGTCATTGATTTTCGCGACCTCCCTCCTACACTCCGCGCCTTATGAAATTAGTGCGCTGGAAGCGCTTTACCTGGGATCTCACCAACCTCGCGCCACTCGCGCACCCGCTTCCAGACCAGTACGTCGTCCGCCCCGCCGCGCGCGATGAGGCCAAGCTCGTCAGCCATGTCGTCTTCACCACGCTCACGCTCGACTCCGCGTGGTGCGACACGCTCAAACTTTTTCGCGACCGGCTCGCCGCCAACATCGACCAGGCCTTTGCCCGCGAGCCCGCGCCCGCCATCGTCATCATGCACGGGCCGCGCATCATCGCCGCCTCAGTCATCTCCACCGAGCCCGATGCCGAGACCCATCTCATCTCCGGCCCCTGCGTCCTCGTGGAGTACGGCAACCGCGGCCTCGGCACCGCACTGCTCCATCACACGCTCGCGCTTTTGCGCAGCAGCGGAATGGAAAGCGCCACGGCGGTGACCAAAGACAACGTGCCCGCGTGCAAATTCGTTTATACGAAATTCGGCTCGACCAGCATCGCCTGCGACTTCTTGCAGCCCGCGGCCGCCACGTAGCGCACTCTTTTTATGGGACAACTTTTCGCCAACTACGACTCCGGCGATTTCTGCGACGAAATGTTCGCCGCACCCGGCCAGGTCCGCCCGCACTACCGCGCCCTCCTCGAGCGCTTCCGCGAAATGGGCGACGGCGAGATCGACCGCAAACAGCTCCTCGCCTCGCAGACCTTTCTCAACCAGGGCGTCACCTTCACCGTCTATTCCGACAACCAGGGCACCGAGCGCATCTTCCCCTTCGACCTCATCCCCCGCATCATCCCACGCGACGAGTGGGAGCACGTCGAGCGCGGCCTCCAGCAGCGCATCCTCGCGCTCAATCTTTTTCTCAAGGACATCTACCACGACCAGCGCATCGTGAAGGAAGGCCTCATCCCCGAGGAAGTCATCAAAAGCGCCGCGCACTTCCGCCCCGAGTTCGTCGGCTTCGATGTCCCCAAAGACATCTACATCCACATCTGCGGCAGCGACCTCATCCGCGACCGCGAGGGCAAATACCTCGTCCTCGAAGACAACGGCCGCTGCCCCAGCGGCGTCAGCTACGTCCTCGAAAACCGCCAGGTGATGAAGCGCGTCTTCCCCAAACTCTTCACCCGCCAGAAAATCCGCCCCGTCGATTGTTACGGGCAGGACTTACTGAATGCCTTGCGCTTCGTCGCCCCGCCGCGCTGCGACGGCGATCCCACCGTCGTCCTGCTGACTCCCGGCATCTATAACTCGGCTTACTTCGAGCACAGCTACCTCGCCCGCGCCATGGGCATCGAGATCGTTGTCGGCCAGGACTTGGTGGTGAAAGACGATGTCGTCTTCATGAAGACGACCAAGGGCTTGAAGCGCGTGGATGTCATCTACCGGCGCATTGATGACGACTTCATTGATCCCACCGTCTTCCGCAAAGACTCCTGCCTCGGCGTCCCCGGCATCGTCGAGGCTTACCGGAAAGGCAACGTCAACCTTGCCAACGCCATCGGCACCGGTGTCGCGGATGACAAGGTCGTCTATTACTTCGTCCCCCGGATGATTAAGTTCTACCTCGGCGAAGAACCCCTCCTCCCGAACGTCGATACTTACCTCACCATGTTTGAGGAAGACCGGAAGTATGTCTTGGATAACATCGCCAACCTCGTCGTTAAGAGCGCCAATGAGAGCGGCGGCTACGGCATGCTCATCGGCCCGCATGCCACTCGGGAGGAGCACGAGAAATTCCGCCAGGCCATCCGCAAAGACCCGCGCAACTACGTGGCCCAGCCCGTCATCTCCCTCTCCCGCGCCCCCAGCTATTGCGGCGACGGCGTCATCGAAGGCCGCCACATCGACCTCCGCCCCTACATCCTCAGCGGCGAAAAGACCACCATCATCCCCGGCGGCCTCACCCGCGTCGCCCTGCGCAAAGGCTCCCTCGTCGTGAACTCATCGCAGGGCGGTGGGTCGAAGGATACGTGGGTGGTGGATGAGGAATAAGGCTGCTCATGCGTGACTAACTAACAACTTGCCGCGTAATTTTAGTTACGCGTCGTTGCGTTGAGATATATGCCGTCTCCCCCGCTTCCACATTCGAGCAGCTCTTACAATTGGACTCGAATTGGGCGCGGCTGTCTTACAATGGCGACTATTGCAGTGATTCTGGGCGGCGGGATTATCTCCAAAGGAGGAATCTACTATGCGAGCGGTGTTGGCCTTGCTGGACTGTTGACGAATCTCGTCATGTTTAGCCAAGGCCCAGTATCGACTGATGAAAGTGGGCATAAAATCCTGACTGCTGGACCGCTTACATACGGCGCACCTATTTTTGCCGCCCTCTTTTACTGCGTCTCATTATTGTTAATCTCCGGCGCGATCATCGTGGCGCTAGCATCCTCCGTCTCGACCAGTGTAGGACGCAACCCTCGTAATATTTTCCCTATAATGGCAGGTATCGCGTGTGCCTTGCTCGGTATGATAATCGTCGCCGGAACCTATTGGATTCTTGAGAACTCAAAGTCCCCCGATGCGAAGCTCCCAACTGCAAGCGACGACTTCTATTTGTGGGCGATAGCCTTGGTAATACTCTCGCTATGTTATGTCCTCCCGTTGCACAAAACCCGCAACGCCGAGGCTACACTTTGAAGTGCAGCATCAGTTGCCACCTCACGGCACCCGCTTCCCGGTGATGCGGCGTTGCTTGTCGAAGTCCAGCACCTCGAAACTCTGGTAGTCCGGCGCGAAGGAGCACCAAAGGTGCGCAAACAAGCCAGCCCAGGGCAACGCCCTGGGACCCCCGAAGAATGACGCCTCAGCCCTGAAAGGGCGGCACCAAGTTGTTTCGCCCCTTCAGGGCTGGACCGATGCCCAAACCGTGACCCAGGGCGTTGCCCTGGGCTGGCTTGTCGGCGGGCCTTTGGCCCTCAACCCGTGCGTCCGCACTGTCGGCGGGCCTTTTTCCCCTCGTTCCGAAGCTGAGCTTCGGAATGCGCTTCAGTGGGAAGCTCAGCTTCCGCGGGAGGGCGTTCCGAAGTGCAACTTCGGAACGAGAAAAACGGAGTTTGGGAACGAGGCAGAAAAAGTCGGCGCAGCCGGGTAGGGACGGCACTCCGTGCCGTCCGCCGGGCGAGCGCCGCGAGGTGGCGGGTGCCGCAGCGGGCGCGCAGGCTGCCCACCGCCTGCGCTCCGCTCGCCCCGGACGGCACGGAGTGCCGTCCCTACCGCTGCTGGCGCAGCCGGGTGGGGCGGTTTTTCCCTCCGCTTCCCAGCGCCCAGCGGGCCGGAGGGGGTTTTCTCTGTAAAGCCCGATTATTTTTGTGAAACGCTGCATTAAAATGATGAAGCGCTTCATAAAATCAGCGAAGTGCTTCGCCAGTTTGGTGTAGTGCTGCATCAGATTTGCCAATCACTTCATAAAATCAGCGGAGCACCCGATGGATTTTATGCAGCGCCCGATGATTTTTGCGGAGCATTTCATAAAATCACCGCAGCACTTCACAAATTTTATGAAGCACTGCACCAAACCGGCGCAGCGTTTCACGGATTTTGCCCGCCGCCGGGGGTGTGACCCCGGCGGTTGCGGCGGCGGGATGGCCGGTTACGGCGTGGGCGGGGTCGGGGCGGGCGGGGCGGGGTTGCGGGCGAAGAGGAGGGCGATCTTGGCGTGGATGGTCTGGGCGCCGGGGAGGGCGTCGAGGTTGCCGCCGAGGTAGTCGTAGTATTTGCGGGTGTATTTGTAGCGCACGTCGCCGGCCACGGCTTTGACGCCGGTGATGAGTTCGAGGAGTTCGGTGACGAGGCTTTGCGCGGCGTCGAGCCCGGCGAACTGCTGCTCGACGAGCGCCCAGGTGGCGATGGGGACGGTGCCGGGGACTGTGGCGGGATTGGCCTGGGCGTCGGTGAAGGCCTCGGCGACGTAGGGTTCGCGCCCGGCGGCGATGGTGGAGAGGGCGTTTTGCTCGTCGGGGCCGACTGGGACGAGGACGGGGAAGAGCGCCCGGAGGGCGGTGATGGCGGTGGCGATGCTGTCGCGGGTGGTCTGTGGGAAGGCTACGGCTACATTGGGGATGCTCATGGTATTTGGTGGTGTTGGGTTGGCGGACTCGGGAACGTTTCCATCCCATTTGTATTCCGGCCCGGCGTCCCAGCGGAGGGGCTGGCCATTGGGCAGGGCCATGTCGTAGCGGAGGGGCTGAGGCATGGGTGGGGAGAAAGTGGGGGGCGGGCGGTGCTGGGTGGGGGGCGGCTGGTCACGCGGGGACGGATTCTGGGAGTGGCTCCGAGCGCGGAGTCTGCCGGGTCGCGCGGGGGAGGCAAGGCTTTAATTGGCAGTGACGCGGGGGAGCTGGCTTTGGTAGGAAAGGACGCCCGCCCTTTCACCACCATGCCTTTTCCACATGCTTTCCCGCGTCGCTGATTCGCTTTACTGGCTGGCCCGTTACATCGAGCGGGCGGAAAACAACTCGCGCATCCTGGATGTGAATCTGCAGGTGACGCTGGATGACGACCATGTGGGCGAGGAGGGCGACAAGACGGACTGGGAGCCGATCCTCGCCTCGCTCGAAGACCAGAAGCTTTTCCGCAAGCTCTACGCGGTGACGAATGCGGAGACGGTGTGCGAGTTTGTGACTTTCGCGAAGGAGAACCCGAACTCGATCCGCTCGTGTGTGGCGGGGGCGCGGGAGAATGCGCGGACGGTGCGGGAGTACATCTCGAGTGAAATGTGGGAGCGGATCAACAGCCTGTACCTGTGGCTGGGCTCGGCGGATGCGCGGCAGACGTTTGCGGGGAGCGCGATCGATTTCTACCGGCATCTGGTGGATCACGCGCACCAGTTTCACGGCTCGACGGACGCCACGCTGACGCACGGCGAGGGGTGGAGCTTTCTGCAAGTGGGCAAGTACCTCGAACGCGCGGACAGCGCCTCGCGCATTCTCGATTTGAAGTACCACATCCTGCTGCCGCGCGGGGAGCAGGTGGGCGGGAATGTGGACACGGTGCAGTGGCAGGCGCTGCTGAAATCGTGCAGCGCGTTTGAGGCCTACCGGAAGGTGCATACGGGGCAGGTGACGCCGGCGAGCGTGGCCGAGTTCATCCTGCTGCATGAGCATTTTCCTCGGAGCATCCGCTTCTGCGCGGAGCAGCTCGATGTGGCGCTGCACGCCATCTCCGGGTCGAGCCGCGCGCACTTTGCGAATGAGGCGGAGCGGCTCTCGGGCAAGCTGTGCTCGGACCTGACGTATGCGAAGATCGGCGACATCATCCGCGGCGGGCTGCACCAGTATCTCGACGGCATCCAGGTGCGGCTCGGCGAGATCGCGGCGGCGATGCACGGGGAATTCTGCGAGTGGCTGGAACCGGAAACCGCGGAGCAGGCGCAGGTGCAGGGCGCGGCGTGAGCCGGCCGGCGGCGGTCAGTAGCCGAAATTCCGCATGTCCTCGTACGGATCGACTTTGAAGGGGCGCAGTTTGGTGCGCGAGGTGGCGGAGGGTTGCGCGTTCGGGTTGGTGCCCGGCGGTGTGAGCGGCGAGCGGAAGCCGGATTGCGCGGTCGCGGATTCCAAATCCGCCGGGCCGTTGTAGGCGACGAAGGTATTGATCGGCACGGCGGCGAGGCGTCCGCCGCCTTCGAGCCGCGCGTGGGCGGCGACGAATTGCGTGGGATCCCAGTAGCACGAGTAGTCGCGTGGAAAGGCGCTGCGGGCCATGCCGATACGCAGGTTCTTGCGCATCTCGAAATGCAGATGCGCGGGATACATGCCGTGGTTGTTGCCGATGGTGCCGATCTTTTGCCCGCGCGCGACCTGCTCGCCTTCGCGCACGAGGATCTGATCGAGGTGGCCGTAGAGCGAATCCACATACGCGACCTGCGCGCCCTCCATGTACGCATGGCGGACGATGATGACGTTTCCCCAGCCGAGGTGGAAATCGCGCGCGAAAAGCACGAGGCCGTGCGCGGTGGCGGTGACGGGCGCGCCGAGGTCGGTGTCGCCGCCGGCGGAGCCGTTCCAGTCTTCGCCGAGGTGCCCGTTCGGCTGCATGCCGCGCGCTTTGTAGTAGCTCTTGCCGTCGGTGCCGACCGGGCATTGAAAGCCGTCCGCGAGTTTCACGGCAGCGGTGTCTTCGGCCCGGAGCGAGCCGCCGACGATGAAAAATACCGCAACCAAAAACAGCCAGCGCATGCGGGAGCGAGTTTAGGTGCCGGCGTCCGCGACTGACAACCCCTCAGTGCGCGACCGCGTCGTGAACGAAAAGCAACAGCAGCACGCCGACCGCGATGCGGTAGATGCCGAAGCCGATGAAGGTGTGGCTTTGCACATAGCGCAGCAGCCATTTCACGGCGATGAACGAGACGATGGCGGCGACGACGAAGGCCAGCCCGAGCATCGCCCAGTCTTCCGATACCGCGCCCGCGACCGGATGATGCAGGGCCTTGAAAATCTTCAGCCCGCTGGCGGCGAGCATCGTGGAGATGCCGACGAGAAACGAAAACTCCGTGGCCGCGGGCCGCGCCGCGCCGAGGATGAGAGCGAAAAGAATCGTCGAGCCCGAGCGCGAGGCACCGGGGAAAACGGCGGCGATCAATTGCGCAAAGCCGATGGCGAGCGCGACCGTCCACGAGATTTCCACCGCGCCTTTGCGCCCGCGCAGGAGCATCTCGACAGCAATGAAAAGCACGCCGCCGATGAGCAGCGCCAGGGCCACGGGAGTGACCTCCTCGGGCAGCTTGAAATGTTTCTTTTCCAAAATGAACCCGCCGACGCAGGTGATGAAAAATGCGGTGCCGATCTTCGCGAGCAGCGCCTGGCTCGCCGGCTCACGCCAGCGCGCGAGCATGGCGATGCGCTCCTTGAACAGCGGCAGCACGGCGAGCACCGCACCGGCCTGGATGACGACATTGAAAAGATCGCTCGCCTCGTGTTTGAGGAAATGCTCGGCGATGAGCAGATGGCCGGTCGAGGAGACCGGGATGAATTCCGTGAGTCCTTCGACGAAGCCGAGGATGACGGCGATAAGCCAGAGCGGCATAAGCAGGGCGTGGGTGCGGGTGTCAGGCGTCCTGCATCGTCAGCACCGTGACACGCCGACGTTCCTGACTCGCGAAAATCAGATCGCCGACTCGCCGCGCTCTTCGGTGCGGATGCGGACGGCGTCTTCGAT
>JANXSB010000168.1 GCA_025352865.1 Chthoniobacter sp.
CGCGGCCGCATCTGGCGCGTGAAAGCGACCGCGCAGCAGCCCTTCGAGGTGCCGGATTTCACGAAGGCGACCGGCGATCAACTGCTGGCCAAGCTCGGCGGCCCATCGCTCGCGCAGAGTCATCTGGCGTGGCAGGCAATTGTGGATCGGGTTATTGGTGGAGACTTAAAAGAGGAACGGGAATCCTTGGAAAAGAAACTCATCGCGATCTACGTGGATACGAAGCAGCCGACAGCTCGCAGAATTCAGGCAATGTGGGCAGCCGATTGGGAGGCCGCGTGGGGAATGTCCACCGTCGGTATCTGGCATGATGAACTCGCTAAAGACCCAAACCGCAATATCCGGCGGGAATACGCGCGGCTTCTTGAATACAACGGCTATACCTGCATTGAGACGGTGCAAGGTGTGGCACCGTTGTTGAATGATCCAGACCCATCGGTGAGGGCGCAAGTCATCCGAACTTTGGGCAGCCACATGGGAGACGGCGACGCCGAACACGAATCCACAATGGCGGCAGCCCTCAATTCATTTTTCACGTTTGCTAAAGCTCCACTCACCGAGCCAATGGCGAAGTCCACGCAGAACGGAAACAAGATGATCAAAGTCCGCGAAGCCTACGATCGCGAGTTCGAGCGTTATCTTGTGCGGATGTTTCTCGAACGGCATCCCGCGGCCCTCGCAAAATTTCTCGACTTGTCCGACGCGCAAAAACTTCCCGTCGAAAACCGCCTGCTCGCTTCGCTCGCGCTGGAGCCGAAGGCGAGCGCGGCGCGGGTCGCGCAGCTTTTGCCGAAGCTCACGCGCGCGCCGGGGCAGGAGGAAGTGCTGCGGCTCGCGCAATTCCCCGACGAACCCGGCGTCGGCGAGGCGCTGCGCGCCACCCTGCAAAATCCCGCCACCCGCACCGCCGCCCTCGAAGCGCTCCTCGCCACCCGCACCCGCCTCGACGCCGCCAAGCTCACCCCTTTCCTCGCCGACGCCGCCACCGCGCTGCTCGCCAGCAAAGACCCCGCGAGCCTCGACCTCGGCGTGAAACTCGCCGCCGGCTTCAAGCTCGCCGCCGCAGAAGGAGCGCTCATCGAACTCTTGCGGAAGTCAGGCGTCCCGCCTGATGCGGCTGCCGGCCCGACAGCCGGGACGGCTGTCTTCCTCCGCGCGCTCGCTGAAATCGGCAGCACCAACACCGAACTTTTCGCCAAACTCGCCACCTCCGCGCCCGACGCCGCCGTGCGCGACGAAGCGCTCACCGCCCTCTCCGCCTCGCGCGCCGCCGACGCCCCGGCCCGCGTCCTCGCGCTTTTCCCAAAGCTCACCGCCAGCCAGCGGCGGGGCGTGCTCGGCCGTCTCGCCGCTTCCAAAACCGGCGCGCAGGCCGTCGTCGCCGCGCTCAAATCCGGCGCGCTGGCGAAGACCGATCTCGACGGCCCGGCCGTCGATAAACTCCAGGCCGTGCTCCCCGGCGACGCCGATCTCGCCGCGCTCATGCAGGACATCGGCGCGCTTTTCCGCCCCGTCCTCACGCTCAACGGCAGCGAAGAAGCGTGGACGCAAACCGCCGTGACGCTCGACGGCCCCTGCACCGTGGAAACATGGCTGCGCCTCGATCCGCAGGGCCGCAAGATCGGCAACGCCGACGGCATCCTCGGAGCGCCCGGCCAGATCGACATCAATTTCTACGACGCCAGCCTGCGCGTCTTCGGCTACGCGGCCAACGATGTGGTCATCTCGAAAAAGCCGCTCATCCCCGGCCTCTGGGTTCACGTCGCCGTGACGCGCGATGCCGCCGGACTTTGGAAAATCTACACCGACGGCGAGCCCGACAACGCCGGCACGAAACCCGCGCCGCAGAAAATTGAAAACGCCCGCATCGCCTGGACCGGCGCACCCGGCGGCACCGCCGGAATGTTTGCCGAATACCGCATCTGGAACCGCGAGCGCTCCGTGGATGAAATCCGCGCGACCTGCAATCGCAGCCTTCCCGCCAGCACGCCAAGCCTGATATTTACAAGCGCCGCGGGCGATTGGGGCAAACTGCAAGCCGGCGCGAAGATCACCAAAACCAGCGACCTCCCACCGATCCTCGACGCCACCGAAGCCGCCGCGCTCGACGCGAAGTACGTGAAAAACCGCGCCCTCGCCAACCAGCCCGGCGACGCCGCGCGCGGCAAACTCGTCGCCGCCGTCTGCCAGGCGTGTCACCTCATGGGCCCCGCCGGCGGAAACATCGGCCCGAACCTCAGTGGTGTCGGCGCGATGGGCACCGAGGGAATTTTGCGCAACATCATCGAGCCGAACGCGGCGATGGAAAACGGCTACCGCATCTACCGCGTGGAGCTGAAAAACGGTGACCTCGTGGACGCGCTCTACGTCAGCGAAGACAAGGATGCCGTCATCGTCCGCGCCCCCGGCGCGGACGACCGCCGCATCCCGAAAGTCGAAATCCGCGACGCGAAATATCTCCGCCGCTCGCTGATGCCGGAAGGGCTGCTGGACGCGTTCAGCCCCGGGCAGGTGAGCGACCTCTTCGCGTATTTGAAGACGCTGAAGTAGCGATTCGCGCTGCTGCGCAGCAGCGGTAGGGACGGCACTCCGTGCCGTCCGTCGGGCGAGCGTCAGCGAGGTTGGTGGGCGCTGCCTCAACATGCCGCCCACCGCCTCGCTTCGCTCGCCCCGGAC
>JANXSB010000171.1 GCA_025352865.1 Chthoniobacter sp.
TTCGATCTCCTCGGAAACCTTCATGGTGCCCAGCTCCGCGGTCACCGCCGAGCCGCTGCGGCCGATGACGATGACGGCGACGATGAGCGGGCCCAGCTCGCGCAGCAGCGCGAGCGTGACGAGGTCGGGCACGAAGCTGAGGCCGCCCATTTTGCGCAACGCGCCGGCGCCCTGCATCGCCATCGTGAGGCCGATGCTGAAGGACGTGAGCGCGGCCATCGGCAGAGCGCGGACGCCGATGAGGAGCATCTGGTGAAAGACTTCGCCGATCTTGAACGGCTGGCCGCGAAAGGGCGCGAGGAGCGTCCAGTAAAGGATGCGGCCGTTGAGCGTGAAGTAGTCTTTCACGCGCCGGGGGGGGCGAGGAGCGCGGCCCGCGCGTCCGCGAGAGTCGGGTAGATCGAGAGGAATTCGCTCAGCCGCACGAGGTCGAAAATCGTCTGCACGCGCTCGCTCACATTCACGAGCGCGAAGCTCCCGCCAAACGCCTGCGCCTTTCGCACATACTCGATGAGCGTGGCGAGCCCCGAGGAATCCACATAGCTCACGCCCTTGAAATCCAGCACCAGCGCGGGCCGGCGGGCCTTGGCCTGCGCGTGCAGCACCTCGCGCAGCTCCGGCGAGCACGCGAGATCGATCTCACCATCGAGGGCCAGAATGTGCAGTCCGGCTTCGGAAATCTCGCGCGTTTGCATAAGGCGGAGAGGCTTAGCAGCGCGGGCGCGGGCGCGGAAGGGGAAAATGTGCGCGGGTCATTCCTGCGCGGGCCTACTTCGCGCCTTGGTCGATCCAAGCCCGGACGAGGCTCACCTGCTCGGCCGTCAGCGCCTTGGAAGGAGCGCCACCGGGTCCGCGTGCTCCCGCGCTGCCACCGGGACGAAGCCCATCCGATCCGCCCTTCGGAGCCTCCGCAATCGCGGGCGGCAGCGGCGGCAGGCCGGGTGGTCGATTCTGCGCTTCCGACGCAGCGGGTTCGCGGCCGCCGGGCTCGGTGGCCTCGCCCAGCGTACGCACCCGGCGTCTGGGAGGCATCGCGAATTCTTCGTCGAGGCCGGAGGTGGCGATCACGAGCGGACTTTTCGCGCTCTCGCCGGGAATGACCACCTTGCGTTCCTCGCCGCCTTTCAGCACGGCCTCGAGACTGTCGAGCCGGAGTCCGCTCTTTTGCTTTTCCTCGCCATGGCAGCGGAAGCACGCGGCCTCAAAAAGCGGGCGGATGTCTTTGGCGTAGGTGACCCCCTTCTGCGCCGCCACCGGCGGAAGTTTCGCCGGATCGATATCGACGTGCATCTTCGGCTTTTTGCCCGGCTCCTGCGCCTGGGCCGCGGCCACGAAGGCGAACGCCGCCACGGTGGCCAGGATGAGGGATTTGGTGGCGGTGCTCATGAGTCGGGGCTGAGTTTGGGGTTGTCCGCAGCGGCAGCACGATGAACCCATCCACCATTTCATGCCACTGCGAAAAAAGAGCGCCCGACCCTGACGGTTTCGCGAGCGCGCTGGCCGCCGCCTGCTGGAAAACGCGGCGCACCTCGCTCGCGTCGCTGTTCGGAAAATTCGCGCGCTGCACCATCAGCACATAGGCGACCCCCGCGCACCATTCCCGACCAAAGAGCATTCGCTGGCGCTCACGGACGGCGAGGCCATATCCTCCCCACCATGCTACCGACCCTCCTCAACCGCACCACCCTCCTTGCACTCCTTCTCGTCCTCGGCTGCGCCACCTATAGCCGCGCCCAGCAGTTCGTGCTCTTCGACGTTACCTTTCCCTTTACCAAGGCCGACGCCGACAACGCCAAGCCCAGCCAGTCGCACTACTACGTCAAAGGCGACATGCTCAACGCCCAGCGCCCCAAGGACTGGACCGCTCCCGTGGATTACCGCAACGGCACCGTGCATGTGCGCCTCGAAGTCCTCGAAAAACCTGCGGGCGGCGAGCCGACCACCTGGAGCGTCTGTTACATCCCGGTCAAGGGCCAGAACCACGGCTACGGCTGCATCGGCATCAGCGCCTACAAGGAAGCCGGCGTGCATGAACAGGACATCGCCATGACGAAGTTCTGGCAAAACGACGACATCGTCTGGAGCGAAGGCATCAAGCAAATGGACCTCGTCATCAAGGACGGCACCGGCACCAAAGCCCACACCCGCCCCGACCCCGAAAAGTTCTTCCCCACCAAAGTCCGCATGACCCTCATCCAAGTCTCCGCCGGCGGGAAATACGACCCGAAGCTGGTGCCGAATCTGCCGGCGGCGGGAGAGAAGAAGTAAAGAGCGTGCCTGTCCCGTTGGACTTTCAGAAAAAGAAACCAGTCACCAGCCGATGCGGGTGAGGTCTTTGACGTGGTCGAAATGCGTGTCGTTGCTGAGCAAGGGCATGCCATGCTGCCTCACCAGCGCGGCGATCCAAAGATCGTTCTCTGGAATGGGCGTTCCGGCGTCCTTGAGTTCGCGCCGGATCGCCGCGTAGTGGCATGCCGTCTCCGCGTCCACGCAAAGGACATTGGCGAGCCGTTCGAGCCGCCCGAGCTTTGCCTCCAACTCCGCCCGCAGGCGCGAACCCGACAATCCGAAGCGAAATTCACCGAGGACGATGCTCGGCACGGCGAGCACTTCAGCCCCGCCCACGGCCATGCACACCGCGGGCACGTCCTCGAAAAATGCCGAAACGGCGTTGGTATCGAGAATCACCGCCAATCCTCGGGATCAACGCGCTCAAACTCGTCCGCGATGATTCGGTCGATGCGCCTCAATTCCTCCGCTTCGTCCTTGAAACAACCCGCCAGTTCCATCCAGGGCCTGGCTGTTCCTACCGGCGCTTCACCCACGATGACCTGCCCATTCTCCGTCGCCACGCGGTAACGCCGATGCGGCCCCGGCTGCGGCAGCAGCGAAGGCGGCAGGTGCAACGTGCCCGTTTCGACCACGTAAAAAACCTC
>JANXSB010000196.1 GCA_025352865.1 Chthoniobacter sp.
CGGGTAATTCCGAGGCGTTCGCTCTTGCGGCTTAATTGACCGCAGCGTGGATGCATCAACGCCTGCTAGGTGCATCTGCGACGACAGCAGGCTGGCCCGAGAGCGGTGTGACCGCGCTTGAGGGCGAGAAAATTTCGTGGACGCTCGGAGAATGATTGCCCGCCCGCCGGCGGCCAGGCTCCTAAATCATAGGCGAGGCTAAACATGTAGAAACCTGTGGCGAGAGTCATCAGGACAAGGGTTCAACTCCCTTCGCCTCCACTTTTTGCTGCCGAGGATGCGGGTCGGTGGGCTTTTCCGGCAAGATGCGGCTTTGCCAACGTCCGCCGCATCCGCTTTCCTCGCGCGATGCAATTGCTTCCTGGCTTCCGCGATTTTTTTCCCGACGACTGCGCGCGGCGGAATTACATTCTCGAAATGTGGCGCGCGGTCGCGCGACGCTACGGCTTTGTGGAATACGACGGGCCGGTGCTGGAGCCGATGGCGCTCTACGAAAAAAAGAGCGGCGGTGAAATCGTCGGGCAGCTTTTCGACTTCACTGACAAGGGTGCCCGCCATGTGGCCATGCGCCCGGAGATGACGCCCACGCTGGCGCGGATGGTCGCGGCGCGGGAGCGCGATTTCAAAAAGCCGCTGAAGTGGTTCTGCGTCCCGCAGTTTTTCCGCTACGAAAAGCAGCAGCGCGGGCGGTTGCGGGAGTTTTACCAGCTCAATTGCGACATCATCGGCGAGGCGTCGTCGGCGGCGGACGCGGAGATGATCGCGGTGCTCATCGACATGCTGCGCGGTGTCGGGCTGGGGGAGAAAGATTTCGTCGTGCGGTTGAGCAGCCGGACGGCGTGGCAGGAGTTTTTCGCGCAGGCTGGCGGCAAGTCGGAGGACGAATACGAGTTTTTCCAAATCGTGGACAAGGCGGAGCGAAATCCGCCGGAGAAGACGGACGCAGCGCTCGCGAAGTTTTCGCTGACCGCGCAGCAGGTGCTCGACTTCATGCGCAGCAAGACAGCGACGGCGGAACTCGCGCCGATTCTCGCCGATCTCACGGCGCGCGGGTTGGGCGGGTTTGTGGAAATCGACTATGCCATCGTGCGTGGGCTGGCCTATTACACGGGCGTGGTCTTCGAGGTTTTCGACCGGAGCAAGAACGAGCGCGCGCTGGCGGGCGGAGGGCGCTACGACAAGCTGCTGAGCCTGATGAGCGACGGGAAGGTGGACCTGCCCGCGCTCGGCTTTGGCATGGGCGATGTGGTGCTCGCGAATCTCATCGACGACACGCCAGCCGCGAAGGCGCAACTCGATGCGTGGCTGGCGCGCGAGCGGGCGGCGGATGTGTATGTGGTCATCGCGAAAGAAGAGCGCCGGGCCGAGGCGCTCGGCGTCGTGCAGCAGTTACGCGAGGCGGGGCATCGGACGGATTTTCCGCTGACGGCGGCGAAGGTCGGCAAGCAATTCCGAACCGCCGAGCAACTCGGCGCGCGGCTGACTGTGTTGATCGGTGACGAGTGGCCGCAGGTGAAAGTGAAGACGCTGGCGACGCGCGAGGAGGTGCTCGTAGATGCGGGTGAGGTGCTTGCGTTCCTCCAGCGGAAATCGTGAGCGGATCTGCGCGAGCTAGAACACTTTGAGGAAGTGTAAAAGCACGAGGACGCCGATGGTCGCCAGCAGGTAGAGCAGCATCTTGTAGCGTGCCGGGCTCGCTACATCAGGTGGACGCTCCTCGGGCGCAGCCGGGAAAACGACGGTTTTCTGACAGCTCGGACATAGATCGCGGAACGACTCCTTTTGCGCGTCGTAGCTGATTCGCTGGCCGCAGTGAGGGCAGGCAGTTTTCACCGCCGCTTCTTCGCGCCGAAGCTGTAGCCCTTCGCCGTGCGCACGCCTTTGCCCACGCCGCCCTGCGGGATCGCGGCTTCGTTGAAAAGCGCGGTGAACAGGTAGTTGAAACCGTCGAGCTTCACCCGCTTGATCGCCGTCCCGATGAACCGCTCGATCGAGCGCACATGGTCGATTTCCTCCGCCGTGAAAATCGTCACCGCATCGCCCACCTGCAGCGCGCGCCCCGTGCGCCCGATGCGATGCACGTAGTCCTCGGGATGCTGCGGCACGTCGTAGTTCACCACATGCGAGACGCCCGCGATGTCCAGTCCGCGCGCGGCGATGTCCGTCGCGACCATGACCTCGTATTTCCCGCTCTTGAAGCCCGCCAGCGCGTCCTCGCGCTCGCCCTGCGTGCGGTTGGAGTGGAGCACGGCCACGGAATGCTTGAGGTCTTTGAGCTGATTCGCCACGCGGTCGGCCATGACTTTCGTGCTCGTGAAAATGATCGCGCTGTCGAACTGCGTGTGCTCCAGCAGCGCGATGAGCAGCGCGAATTTTTGATCCTTCGCCACGGGATACAGCGCGTGCGTCACCGTCTCCGCGGGCGAGCGGCGCTGGCCGATCTCCACCTGCTCGGGATTGGTGAGCAGCCACTTCGTCATCGTCTCCAGCTCGGGCGGGAGCGTGGCGGAGAAAAAGAGGGTCTGCCGCTGCTTCGGCAGCCGGTCCACGATCCGGCGGACCTGCGGGAGAAAGCCCATGTCGAGCATGCGATCCACCTCATCGAGCACGAGATATTGGATGTCGTTGAGCTTCGCCGTGCCGTCTTCGAGAAAGTCGAGCAGCCGCCCCGGCGTCGCTACCAGCACGTCCACGCCCGTCGCTAAAAACTCCCGCTGCTTCCCATAACCCACGCCGCCATAGACGAGGCCGACGGTCAAATCCATGAACCGCGCGAAATCCCGGAACGCTGTCTCCACCTGTGCCGCCAGTTCGCGCGTCGGCTCCAGGATGAGCGCGCGCATCTTCCCGTGCGTGCCGAGCTGCGAGAGGATCGGCAGGCCAAACGCGGCCGTTTTCCCCGTGCCCGTCTGCGCCGAGCCCATCATATCCCGCCCGCTGAGAATGATCGGGAAAGCGCGCAACTGAATGGGCGTGGGATCCACGTAGCCCATGCTCTCCACGCCACGGACGACTGCATCATTGAGACCAAAATCCTTAAAAGACATCGGCGGAAGCTAGGGACGAGGGAAAGATGCGGCAATGATTTGTTTTCCCAAATGGCGGAGGATCTTCCGGCGCGCGGTTTTCCTGTTGCACGCGACCTGCTTTGCCCCTATAGCTCCGCGCCTTTCACCCTCCCTACAGTCACCAAATCATGTTCAAAAACATCCCTTTCGCCCGCGTCAACTGGGTCACCAGTTCCTTCCTCATCGGCACGCTTTTTCTCTCGCTCACGGCGGTGCCGCTCTACGTGTGGAAGTTCGGGATCGACTGGTTTCAGCTCGCGCTCTTTTTCGTGATGCTGTGCGCCTGCGGGTTCTCGATCACGCTTGGCTATCACCGGATGTTCTCGCATCTCGCCTTTCGCGGGCACTGGTCGGTGAAATTGTTCACGCTGATCTTCGGCGCGGGCGCGTTTGAAAATTCGGCGCTGATGTGGTCCTGCGAGCACCGCACGCATCACAAGTTTGTGGATCACGACGACGATCCCTACGACATCAACAAGGGGCTCTTTCACGCGCACATCGGCTGGCTGATGTTCAAGCTCCGCCCGGAGCTGACCTACGAAAACGTGGCCGATCTGCAAAAGGACAAACTGGTCATGTGGCAACACCGCCACACGCAGAAGATCGCGGTTTTCGTCGCCTTCATTTTGCCAGCGATCCTCGGCTTTGCGTGGGGCGGATGGTCGGCGGCGCTCGGCGCTTTCCTCATCGCCGGCGTGGCGCGCGTGGTTTTCCTCCAGCACTGCACGTTCTGCATCAATTCGCTCTGCCACTGGATCGGCAAGCGCCCCTATTCCTCGCGGTGCTCGGCGCGGGATTCGTGGATCACGGCCATCGTCACCTTCGGCGAGGGCTACCACAATTATCACCACGAATTTCAGCACGACTACCGCAATGGCGTGAAGCCCTGGCAGTTTGACCCGACGAAATGGATCATCTGGACGCTCAACCTGATCGGTCTCGCGGACAATTTGCGCCGCGTGCCGTCGGAAAAAATCCTCCTTGCGGAACTCGGCGAAGCGCAGCGCCGCATGGAGACGAAGCTCGAATGCCCGCACCTCACGGATGCCGCGCGAGCCTACTTCACCCGCACCTATGCGCGCCTGCAGGCGACGACCGCGGAGTGGGCGCAGCTCAAGGCGGCGCAGATGGAAATCTCCCGCGAGATGATGGCGCAACTCCGCGAGGAAGTGCGTCACGCCATGGACAGCCTGAAAGTGCGCGATCACGAGCTGGCGGACGCCGAGCCCGCGGCGTAACGGGCTGGCGGGCTCCGTGCGGACGGGCCGTTTTCCGATGGGTTCCCGCATTTCAAGCTTGGGCCGCTGGCTGGAACCATTCGTCTCCGGGCTGTGGGTTTTCTTCCTCGTCTGGACGGCGTGGATTGCGTGCGTGTGGGGCTTTGCCATCGGCGACGCCGCGCTTGAGCGCTGGGTCGGCAACCGCGATCTGCGTGTGGTGCTCGCATGGCTCATCCGCGTCGGCGACATCGCGTGGATCACGCTCGCCGCGGCGAACGTCCATCTCTGGCTGGCGGAAACGGAGGGACTGCCCACGGCGCGGCGCTGGGCTCTCATCGTCGGCGGCGGAGTGGCGGCGCTGGGCGTGGTGAGCGCGTTCACGGGCTGGCCGCTCGGTGCGATTCAATACTCACGCCAGCTCGGTATGAAGCTCGGGCCGCTGCCGGTCGGGTTGCCGCTGCTGTGGTTCGCGCTTGTCATCGGCGCGCGGGAAACCGTGCTGCGCTGCTGGCCGCGCGCGGGGCAGGGGAGGCTGGCGCGCGGCGCCGGCGCGCTCGCGCTACTCACGGATGTGAATCTAGAGCCCGTCGCCGCGAAGCTCCGCGGGTTCTGGTTTTGGCACGCGCCGTTGCCCGATCAGCCGCCGCATTTCGCGCCGCCGTGGACGAATTACGCGGCGTGGTTCCTCGCCGCGAGCGCCCTCGCCTTCGCGCTGCGCGAGGAGCGCGTGGCCGCGGGCCTGCGCCGCGACTCCATCCGCCCGGTCGCCATTTACCTCCTGCTCAACGCCGTCTTTCTCGCCGCCAATCTTGGCCGTTTTCTCCGCGGGTGAAATTATTTCCTTCAAACAATTCGCCGCCTCCGACGTTAATACCGGCATCATGCAAACGGGACTCTTCGCACTCATCAAACGCGCCTTCCGCAGCCAGCCGGCCATGCACCCGGTCGAGCACGGCATGGCGCGGCGCTGGATCAAACAGCGCCTCGTCGCCGTTTTTCCCGAACTCCGCAACAACCCCGCCGCCCTCGAACGCGCCTACCTGACGCTGAGCCTGGAGCCCCGCCCCGGACAGGGCGGTGACGAGGCCGAGACGGTCTTCGAGTTAAGGTCTCCCGGCGAGCCGTAACGGGCGGTGGCGGAAGGGCGAATGCCATAAAAAGAACGGCGCGGCACTCCGAAAAGCGCCGCGCCGAGTGGAAGGTTTTTGAGGGCTTGAAATATCAGTCTTGCGCCCGTCGGCGACGCAGCCCGAGGACGGCGGCGGCACCGGACAAAAGCAGCATCACCGAGCCTGGCTCGGGAACCACCTGCACAAGCTGACCGCGAATCTCACCGCCGCCGAAGATGGAGGAGTGGATGTTGATATAATACAGATTGGCGAGGAGATCTGCCTGCTGAGCGCCGCTCAGTCCGGGAATGACTCCTGCGTACATGCCGGATTTCGGGCCTACCGGAGTGTGCAAGCCGCCGATCGGGAAAATGACGGGACCGGCCACATTGTCGGCTCCTTTATGGATGTGCGAGTCCGAATAATTCCCCAATAGATCGACGAATCCCAAAGCGCTGCCGTAAGCAAAATTCAGAGTCAGGTTCCCGTTGCTGTTATCCAGTGAAATGCCCGGCCCGATTTCATTCCCGGTCGCGGAACTGGCGTTGGAGGGGGTTTCATTTGGACCGCTGAGGCCGGTGGTGTTGTCGCCAAAAGACAATGGCGAGATGTCGAACTGGATGATCGCAGCGGATGCTGCCGAAGTGAGCACCGCGAGGGCGGCAAGCGCTGATAATGACTGGTGGGATTTCATGTGTGGGAGAGCTGCTTGGCAAGGCCAATTTTCCACTTCACAAAAAACTATTGGGCCGTCACCCGTTGAGAAATTCGCCGGAGCCAGTGAAAACAAGTCGCTGCGGGCTAGGGAGCGCACGAAAGAACCCAAAACGTGGAGGCGTATTTTGGCCGAGGGACGAGCGAAAATCAAAAGGCTGCCGGGGAAGCTGGCAGCTTCCCCGGCAGCCGAGATGTTTGCGCGGCGCGCGCCGCGGTCAGAACGGGATGTCGTCTTCCGGTGCGTCG
>JANXSB010000271.1 GCA_025352865.1 Chthoniobacter sp.
GCTTCGGGATATAGATCTGTCCGTGCTCGTCCTGAGATGTGTGGAGGATCTGCATCCGCGGGATGTAGCCCATTTGGATGCCCTGCATGGTCAGCGAAAACGCGCCGGAAATGAGCGCCTGCGAGGCGATGATCGTGGCGACGGTGGCGATGGCGACGAGCGGATACAGCGCCCAGTTTGGAGCCAAGTGAAAGAACGGATTTTCGCGCGCGGTGGGATCGGCGAGGACGAGCGCGCCCTGCCCGAGGTAGTTCAAAATCAGCGCCGGGCAGACGAGGAAAGTCCAGGCCAGCGAGATGGGTTTGCGCCCGAAGTGGCCCATGTCCGCGTAGAGCGCCTCACCGCCCGTGACCACGAGAAAGACGCTGCCCATGATGACGAGCCCGGCTTTGCCATGATGCACGAGGAAGTCGAAACCCATGATCGGATTGAGCGCCCTGAGCACGCCGGGGTTCTGCGCGATGTGGCTGACGCCGAGCGCTGCCAGGAGCGTGAACCAGACGAGCATGACCCGGCCAAACCATTGGCCGATCGCGCCTGTGCCCTTGGATTGCACTGCGAAAAGGCCCGCGAGAATTCCCAACGTCACCGGGATGACAAAAGGCTGGAGGCTTTTGCTGTCAGTCACCAGTCCTTCGACTGCGGAGAGCACCGAGATGGCGGGGGTGATGACGCCGTCGCCGTAAAGCAGAGCGGCCCCGGCGATGCCGACCGCGATCATTCCGCCGGTGGTTACGCCGCGCACTTTTGTGTCTTTGGGAAAAGCGAGCGAGAGCAGCGCGAGGATGCCGCCTTCGCCGTGGTTGTCGGCCCGCATGACGATGCCGAGATACTTCACCGACACGAGCGTGAAGAGGCTCCAGATGATGAGCGAAAGCACGCCGATGATGTCGCGGTCGGTGTCCAGGCCGTGCTTCAGGCATTGCTGAAAGGCGTAGAGCACGCTCGTGCCGATGTCCCCATAGACGACGCCGAGTGCGCCGATGGACCGGGAGATGGATGTGGACTTGCTGGGCTCTTGCATGAGCGACGCAGGCTGACGGATCGCCGATTTCGCCGCAACTCAATCGTGTGCCGCTGCGGGAGGATCGCAGTTGCGATGCGCCGCGCGCCGCGCTACGCATCCCTTGCCCATGAGCCACACCCAGCGATTGATGCGGCAGACTTCCGCGCGGCATTTCGTCGCCGCGCTCGGCGGGCGTTTCCACGTCGCGCTGCTCATGTGCGCGGCGCTGTATCTCGCGCTGCTGCTCGCGTCGCGGCTGCTCGGGCTCATTCCGGATCGGTTCACGCCGCTCACACTCGCGGCGATTCCCGGCGCTGCCTTGCTCGCGGCGCTGCTGCTCGCGCGGCGGGGTTCGGCGAAAACGATCGCGCGGCTCATCGACACGCGCACCGGTGGAAAGGAACTCTTTCTCACCGTGGCGATGATCGGCGAGGCGGCCGGCGAGTTTGGCCCCATCGTGCTGGAGCAGGCGGAGACGCGGGCGGAAAAACTCCGCGCCGCGCAAGTCGTTCCGTTTCGCTGGCAGCGCGGCGCGCGCGATCTTTGCGCGGCGCTCGCCCTGCTTTTTGCCGCCGTCCATTTTCTCCCGCAGCTCGATCCTTTCAAAAAGACCGAGCAGCGAAAGAAGACCGCGCAACTGGAGGAGAAACTGGAGCAGACGAGAAAGGCGACCGCGCTCCGCAGCGCGCAGCTCGCGGAGAACGAGGGAAAGCAATCCGAGCAGGTGAAGCTCGCGCTCCAGGAACTCGACAAGACTTTCAAGGAAGCGAAGCCGCAGGACCGCGAGGGCACGCTCAAAAAACTCGGCGAGGAGCAGAAGGAAATCGGCGAGCTTTGGCGCAAGGTGAACAACGATCTCAAGCTGCTCGACAAAGCCGCGCAGAGCTTTGGCGCAGCGGACATGAAGAAGGTCGAGCATTGGCGCGACGAGCTGAAGAAGGGCGACGTGGGCGGTTTGAAAAAGGAACTGGGCGAGATGCGCGAGGAACTCCGTAAGCTGGCGGAAATGCCCGACACCGCCGAGAAACGCGCCGCGCAGGAGAAGCTGATGCA
>JANXSB010000275.1 GCA_025352865.1 Chthoniobacter sp.
TTGAAGCGGTGTGACTACAAATACTCAACAGCACCTGTGACAGCCGGAGCGGCTCGCTGCAGCGCAAGGTTAGGCGACTACGTTCGATTCGGATAGCGCGTCATCCTAAACAACGTGAGCGGGTGCTTGCTGGCACTCAACGTCTCCGTGCTCAATCTGGATAGTGACGTGTCCAATTTCGAAATCCTCGTGCAGCTCGTGGATAACTTCGTGGAGGAAGTTGCCGTCTGTGGGTGGGTGCGGCATGACCAGGTGAGCGGTCAGCGCAACCTCCGTGGTGCTCATGCCCCAAATGTGCAAGTCGTGGACGGCCTGAACGCCAGCCAAGCCCGCCAGATACGCCTCGACCGCGTGAGGGTCGATGCCTGCGGGAACCGCGTCCATAGCGAGGTTCACGGACTCGCGCAACAAGCCCCAAGTGCCCCAGACAATGACGAGGCCAATAAGGATACTCACCACCGGATCCAGCCAGTGCCAGCCCGTCGCGAGGATGGCAAAGCCGATAATGATCACGCCGACGGAAACGGCGGCGTCGCCCGCCATGTGCATAAAAGCGCCCTTGATGTTGAGGTCTTTGTCGCGCCCGGCCATGAAGAGCAACGCGGTGGCGGTGTTGATGACAACGCCAACGGCGGCGACCCAAATGACCGTGCTGCCCGCCACAATCTCCGGGTGAAAGAAACGTCCGATAGCCTCCCAAGTAATGCCGCCCACTACGACTAACAAAACGATGGCGTTGGTGAGGGCGGCGAGAATGGAAGACCGGCGCAAGCCGTAAGTGCGGCGCTTGGTGGGCAAAGACTTGCCGATGTGAATAGCACCCCACGCGATAAGTAGTCCGAAAACGTCGCTCAAGTTGTGTCCGGCGTCGGATAGCAGCGCAAGGGAGTTGGCGGCCAAGCCATAGACAACCTCGGCGATAACGAAGCCGAGATTGAGAGTGACGCCGATGGCAAAGGCGGCGTTGTTGCTCGGTGGCGTGTGGTCGTGGCCGTGGTCATGTCCGCCGTGTTCGTGGTTATGTGGCATAGAGTTGTGTGCGGTTATGGGAGAAAGCGCAGAAGTCGCCTAACTAGAAGTAGGCGTCAGTGCTGAAGTAGCAGGTGCCGCCCGACTTTTACTCGATCTCGACGGTCATGCCTTTGGTGATGAGTTTGGAAAGGCGGACGACGTCCCAATTGGCCACGCGCATGCAGCCGTGGCTGACGGTGCGGCCGATGTTCCAGGGGCTGCTGGTGCCGTGGATGCCAATGCCGGGTTTGTTGAGGCCGATCCAGAGGACGCCGACGGGGTTGCGGGGGCCGGCGGGGAGGAGGTAGGAGGTTTCGCTGCGTTTGCCCTGCTCGAGGACGCCTTTGTCCCAGCGGAAGGTGGGCGAGGTGGCGATGCCGAGGATTTTCCAAGTGCCGGCGGGGGTTTCTTTGTGCCCGCCGCCCATGATGCCGGGGGTGATGGGGACGGCGGCGAGGAGTTTTTCGCCGTCGTAGAGTTCGAGCATTTTGTTGCCGCGGTGGATGTGGATGACGCGGCTTTTGTACTCCTCGATGGCGGGAAGAAGGGCCTGCGGCGGGAGGTCTTCGATGTTGAAAGGCTCGACGTTGGGGACGCGGAGGGTGTCGCCGGGCTTGAGGTTGCCGAGCTTGAGGGTGGGGTTGAGTTTGGGGAGGAAGTCGGGGGAGACATGGTAGCGTTCGCCGATGAACTGGAGGATGTCGGGGTAGAGGAGGGCTTTCTTTTTCTCCTGGTCGCGGGGTTCTTTGGGCACGTCACCGACCCATTTGAAGTCCTCGGCTTTGAGCGTGTAGAAGGTGTAAACGGGAAAGACGGAATCGAGGGGGATATTGGCGTCGAGGATGCCGGTGTCGGGGAGGCCGTGGGCGCGCTGGTAGCGGCGGAGGGCTTTGCCGACGAATTCGCCGGGACGGCCGTCGATGGCGCCGGGGCCAAAGAGCTGCTGGTCGAGGAAAATCTGGAGCTGGGTGGTGACGTCGCGGGTGGCGACGGGGATGGCTTTGGCGGCGGCGGGCTCCTGGGCGCGGGCGATGGAAAGGGTGAGGCTGAGGACGAGGAGGAGTTTTTTCATGCGGGCGAAAGATCGGGTCTTGGCGAAAGGGACGTGGGAGGTAACATCGCGCGCTCTTTCCCGCAAGATACCATGCTGAAAAAAGGTGCTGGAGCCGCTGATCGACGGGGAGCAAATCCGGTGGATCGGGCCAGTGAACCACGCGCAGAAACAGGAACTGCTGCGGAATGCGGCCACTTCGCTGGACGCGCTGCCGGAACTGGTGGGGCCGGCTTTGCAACTCGACCGACGAAAGGTGCGGGAGAGGGCGGAGGGACGCTTCGGCTACCAGCGGATGGTGGATGACTACCTCGCGCTCTACCGGGCGCTGCTCACACGCTGACCGGAGCGGGTCTTACTGCTCGACAGTGTACTGGACGTTGAGCGTATCGGTCTTGCGCCAGGTGCCAGTGGCGAGGACGCCATTGTCGATGCGCGTGTCGATGTCGGCCATGCGGACGTCATCCAAGGTGAAAGGCGAGAGCGAGCCGACGATGGCGGCTGGCGACGCGGCGGAATTGTAAGTCCAGTACCACTGGCCACCGATGGCGTTGCGGGCGGTGTAGGGGATGTTTTTCAAGTAGATGCTCATGCCCGTCGGGACGACGCTCGCCGTGGCGCTGACCGGATATTTGTTGTTCTCCGCCGCATACATTTCGAAGGCGCCGGAAATCGTCCGCAGATCGGAGATGTAGCGGGTGTTTTGCGCCATGTTGCGCGAGCGGATGAACGCCGGAAGCGCGACCAGAAGCACATTCGAGATCAGCGCGACGATGATCATGACTTCGATGAGGGTGAAGGCGGATCGTTTGGACATAAATGATGCGAATGTTTTAGCAGGAGCCGGGCCAACGATTCGGCCTTTCCCAGTTTTTTCACATTCGGAGTAGCGCTTTGCTCGCGTTCGGACCCCCTTGTGAAAAATTTCACAAATTGCGCTTGCGAGCGCGGGCGGGCGTTCGCATGGTCGTCGCCACCGTGCGTTCCATGCCCGCCAGCGTGCTTTTTTCCACTCTCATCCTCGGCCTTTCCGCCTGCGGCCCACGGGTAACGAACCGGAATATCGACGCGCTCAACGCGCAAATCGATTCCGGCCGGACCCTTTCGATCAAGGAGGTCGAGGCGATCCTCGGGCAGCCGAACCGGGAGGAAACCTACCAGATCGAGCAGCAGACCGTCCGGGAGTTGCCGATGGTTCGCTATTACTACGTGGAAAACGGGCAGACCGTGGAACTACATTTCATCGACAACAAGCTGCAAAACCGCGTCGTCCATTTCGGCGAAAAGCCGCCCGAAAACGCCCCGCTCCACATGCCGCCAAAGGCGACGCCGGCGAACTGATTTTCCATGAACGTCCCGTCCGAACTGTTGGCGAAAATCGACGAAGCGATCACGCATTATCCCGTGTCGAAGCGGAGCGCGTCGCTGCCGCTGCTGCATTTGTGGCAGGAGCACTTCGGGCATGTTTCGGACGAAGGCATCGCGTGGATTGCGGCGAAGCTGGAGCTTTCGCCGATCAACGTGCTGGAACTGGTGACGTTCTACCCGATGTTCCGCCGCGAGCCCGCCGGGAAACGGCACATCCGCGTCTGCCGCACGCTTTCGTGCGCGATGGCGGGGAGCTACGAGCTGAAAGCGGCGGTCGCGAAAGCCGCGGGGATTGATTTGGAGAAGTGGGAGCACGAGCAGCACGGCGGGCACGGAAATCCAGTCGCGGTCTCGGCAGACGGAAAGTTCAGCGTCGAGTTCGTGGAATGCCTCGCGAGTTGCGGCAGCGCGCCGGTGGCGATGGTGGACGACAACTTCAAGGAGAACATCAAACTCGAGAACGCGGCCGCGCTGCTGAAGTTAGAGCGCTCCGACGCGACGCTGCCGAAAATCCGTCCCGCGCATCCGCGTGAAAAGCGCATCGTTTTCAAGAATATCGACCGCGAAGGCTGGACGAACGACATCGAGTGCTACCTTCACGACGGCGGCTACGCGGAGCTGAAAAAGGCGCTCGGCATGCCGCGCGTGGACATCGTCAATGAAGTCAAAGCGAGCGGCCTGCGGGGGCGCGGCGGCGCGGGTTTTCCGTGCGGCGTGAAGTGGGGCTTCATTAAGCAGGACGAGAAGAAACCGGTCTATCTCATCTGCAACGCCGACGAGTCCGAGCCCGGCACTTTCAAGGACCGCTACATCATCCATCAGGATCCGCATCAGCTCATCGAGGGCATGATCATCTCTTGTTTCGCGGTCGGCGCGAAGCTTGGCTACATCTACATCCGCGGCGAATTCCCCGAAGGCGCGCAAATTTTGGAAAAGGCGCTGGCCGAGGCGCGGGCGCGGAATTTTCTCGGCAAAAACATCCTCGGCTCCGGCTTCGATTGCGAAATCTACGTGCATCGCGGTGCTGGCGCTTACATTTGCGGCGAGGAGACGGGGCTCATCGAGTCGCTCGAAGGCAAGCGGCCTTACCC
>JANXSB010000282.1 GCA_025352865.1 Chthoniobacter sp.
CGCGGATCAATACGCTCTACATGATCGCGTGCGCCGGCTCCGGCCACATCGGCAGCAGCTTCAGCAGTCTCGACATCGTGAGCTGGCTCCTGCTCGAAGAACTCGGCGACGACGGCATTTATTTCAGCTCGAAAGGCCACGACGCGCCCGGCCTTTACGCCGCGCTCATCGGCCTCGGGCGGATTCCTTTCGAGAAAATCCACACGCTGCGCCGCCTCGGCGGACTGCCGGGACATCCCGACATCGAGACCGTGCCGCAGACGGTCGAACACCGGTTCGCTCGGCATGGGTATCTCCAAAGCGAAAGGCATGGCGCTCGCCAACCGCCACGCGGGCAAATCCGTGCCGATCTATGTGCTGACGGGCGACGGCGAGCTGCAGGAGGGACAAATCTACGAGTCGCTCCAGGGCGCGGTGAACCGCCAACTCGGCGAGATCACCGTCATCGTCGATCACAATAAATTTCAATCCGACCTCAAGGTTTCGCTGACCAGCGACCTCGGCGATCTCGAGAAAAAGTTCGCTGGCTTCGGCTGGCACGTCGCGCGGTGCGACGGCCACGACCTGCCGCGGCTCGCGCAGATTTTCGCGGAGTTCAAGACGATCACCGACCGTCCAAAGATCCTCATCGCCGACACGATCAAAGGCCGCGGTGTGTCCTTCATGGAGCACACGTCGATGGATTCCGACGTGGAGCTTTACCGCTTTCACAGCGGCGCACCGGACTTCGCGGTGTATGAAAAAGCCGTCGCCGAAATGCTCGCGAGCGCGAATGCGCAGCTCGGCACTTTCGGCGCAGCCGCACTTAGCGTCGAAACGAGCGCCGCCCTGCAACGCCCGTCCGCAGAGGGTTTCCGGCGGCTCATCCCCGCGTATTCGCAGGCGCTCATCGCCGCCGCGGAGCGCAATCCCGCCGTCGTCGCGCTCGACGGCGACCTGCTGCTCGACACCGGCCTCATCCCCTTCAAAAACAAATTCCCTGAGCGCTTCTACGAGTGCGGCATCGCCGAGCAGGACATGGTCTCCATCGCGGGCGGAATGGCGTTGCGCGGGCTCCTGCCGGTCGTGCATTCCTTCGCCTGCTTCCTCTCCACGCGCCCCAATGAGCAGATTTACAACAACGCCAGCGAGCGCACGAAAATCATCTACACCGGCTCGCTTGCCGGCCTGCTGCCGGGCACGCCCGGCCACTCGCACCAGAGCGTGCGCGACATCTCCGCGCTCGGCGGCATGCCGCATCTCGTGCTCATCGAGCCGTCGTGCGAAACCGAGGTCGCGCAGGCCGTCGAGTGGGCCATTTTTGAAAACGCGGAAAGCACCTACCTGCGGCTCACGTCCATCCCCGTCGATGCGCCGTTCACTTTACCAGACGGCTACCGCCTCACGCCCGGCTGTGGCGTCACGTTGCGCAAAGGCGCGGACGTCCTCGTCCTCGGCTATGGCCCTGTGCTGCTCGGGCAG
Organism: Chthoniobacter sp.; assembly: GCA_025352865.1. Taxonomy (GTDB): domain Bacteria; phylum Verrucomicrobiota; class Verrucomicrobiia; order Chthoniobacterales; family Chthoniobacteraceae; genus Chthoniobacter. Next base: position 1,462 of record JANXSB010000282.1, read on the forward strand.
GCTTGGCGCGCGGCGGAAAAACTCGCCGCATCCGGCACCGGCGTGCGACTCGAAAATCTGCCGTGGCTCAACCGCGTCGATGATGACTGGCTGCGCGAAACCGCGCGCGGCTTCACCCGCATCGTCACGCTCGACAACCACTACGTCGCCGGCGGCCAGGGCGAGATGATCGCCGCCCGCCTCGCTCGCCTCGGCATTTCCGCGCGCGTGCAAAACCTCGGCGTCCTCGACTTTCCCCGCTGCGGCCAGCACGACGAAGTCCTCCGCGCCCACGGCCTCGACGCCGACAGCCTCGCCGCGGCGTTTGCCAAACAATGAGTCCACCCGACGCCATGCCGACGATCTCAGTCGTCGTTCCGGTCTTTAACAGCGAGCACTCGCTGACGCCGCTCGTCGAGCGGCTGAAAACTGTACTCACTAACCGCGCCGCGAGCCTCGAGATCATCATGGTCAACGATGCGAGCCGCGACGGAAGCTGGGCCGTCGTCGAAAAACTCGCGCGTGAGCACGCGGAGGTGCGCGGCATTTCGCTCCTGCGAAACTACGGCCAGCACAACGCGCTCCTCTGCGGCATCCGCGCCGCCACGGGCGAAATCATCGTCACCATTGACGACGACCTCCAGCATCCGCCCGAGGAAATCCCGCTGCTCCTCGACCGCCTCGCCGCGGGAGCCGACGTGGTCTATGGCACGCCGCAGCGCGAGAGCCACGGGCTCTTTCGCGACCTCGCCTCGCAGATCACGAAGATCGTTTTGCAGGAGGCGATGGGCGCGGAGGTCGCGCGCGATGTCAGCGCCTTCCGCGTCTTCCACGCGCAGTTGCGCGAAGCTTTCGCCACCTACTCGAATCCGAGCGTGTCCGTGGATGTCCTGCTGACGTGGGCGACCACGCGCTTCGCCGCCGTGCGCGTGCGCCACGAGCCGCGCACCATCGGCGTTTCCAATTACACTTTCCGCAAACTCCTGCGCCACGCGCTGAACATGATGACCGGCTTCAGCACGCGCCCGCTCCAGCTCGCGAGCCTCATCGGCTTCGGCTTCACGCTCTTCGGCATGGCCGTGCTCGTCTATGTCATCGGGCGCTATCTGATCGAGGGCGGTAGCGTGCCGGGCTTTCCGTTTCTCGCGTCCGTCATCGCCATTTTTTCCGGCGCGCAGCTCTTCGCGCTCGGCATCATCGGCGAATATCTCGCGCGCATGCACCTGCGCATGATGGACCGCCCGACCTACGCCGTGCGCGAGCAAACCCGCCCGCTTTCCTAGCATGCACATCGTCCTGCTTTGCGCGACCGACCGCGGTTTGCAATTCCTCGGCAAGCTAGTGTCCATGCTGCCTGCCGGGTCGCGGCTGACCGTGGTCTGCTTTCGCGAGGAGCCTGTCGAGCCGCCGTTTTTCGAGGCGGTGAAAAGCGCGGCCACCACCGCGGGTGCGCGTTTTTTTGAAAGTCGAAATGTTGCCGGACCGCCGATGGCGGATTTCTGGGCGGGCGAAAATGTGGACCTCATGTTCGCCGTGAGCTGGCGCTACATGATTCCGCGCGAAATCTACGACCGGCCCAAACTTGGCACCTTCGTTTTTCACGACTCACTGCTCCCGGCGTATCGCGGTTTTGCGCCGACGGTTTGGGCGATTGCCAATGGCGAAGACCACACGGGCGTCACGCTTTTCCGCATCGCCGAGGAGGTCGATGCTGGCGACGTGATCGCGCAGCGCCGCATCGTCATCGGGCCGGACGACAGCATCGCTGCCGTGATGTCCGCCGTGACGGCAACGTACCTCGTTTTGCTCGGCGAAAACTTCGCCGCGCTCGCCAGCGGCACCGCGCGCGCCACGCCGCAGAATCACGCCGCCGCGAGCTACACCTGCAAACGGCTGCCCGGCGACAATGCCCTCGATTGGGCCGCGCCCACCGCCCGCATTTACGACCTCATCCGCGCCACCGGTCATCCGTACTCCGGCGCGACCACCACGCTCGCCGCGCGCCCGCTGATCGTCTGGGCGGCTGAACGCCTCACGCATACGAAACCCTACGCGGGCCGCGTGCCGGGCCGGGTCGTCGAGGTGTTGCCGGGCAAAGGTGCGGTTGTGCTGACCGGAGACGGCGCGCTCCTACTCACTCGCGTGCAGGCCGAGAGCGGCGAAGAACGGTGCGCCGCGGACGTGCTCGACAGTATTTCGATGACCCTTGGCCGCTGAATTCGCGATGACTCCCATCACCATTCCGTTCAACCGTCCGTGCCTCGAAGGCGCGGAGATGGAGCACGTCAGCCGCGCCATCCGCCAAGGCCACGCGTCGGGCGACGGGCCTTACAGCAAGCAATGCCAGGGGCTTCTCGAATCCGTGCTCGGCGT
>JANXSB010000298.1 GCA_025352865.1 Chthoniobacter sp.
GGAAAAGAAAACCTTTGCGCCGGGCGAAGCGGGCGAGGTTGTCGCGCGCTTTGTTTTTGGCGACCGCAAGGGGCCGCACCGGAAGACGATCGAGGTGCGGACGGATGACGCGCCGACGGAGCCGGTACTCCTCGATTTGCGCGTGAATATCCACGACCCGCTGACCATCGCACCGGCGCTGGTCTTTTGGAAAAGGGGCGAGCCGGGCGAGGCGAAAATGGTGCAGCTCACGGCGGACGCGGACCAGCATGTGCGGATCAAGAGCGTGGTGTCCTCAAACCCGCGGCTGGCTGCGAAGCTAGAGACCATCAAGGTCGGCGAGCAATACGTGGTCTCGGTGACGCCCGCGGATACGACGCAGAAGGAGTCCGCCGAAATCAGCGTGCTGACGGATTTTCCGACGGACGCGCCGCGCACTTACATCCTCCACGCGCGCGTCAAGTGATCGCCCGCACGCTCCGCCAGCTCGCGCTCGTCCTCGCGCTGGCGCTTGTGCCAGCCTTGGTTTCCGGCGCATGGCAGCTCCAGTGGCACGCGCAGGAACCGCTCGCGCCCGGCGAGGTGCGGCTGGCGACGGCGCGGATGTGGGGCGACCAGGTGCAGTGGGTGGATGCGCGCTCGCGGGCAAAGTTTGAGCGCACGCACATCCCCGGCGCGCTGCTGCTCAATGAGGACGAATGGGACAAGCTCGTGGGGCCGTTTCTCGACGCGTGGGATGCGGACAAAACGCTCATCGTCTATTGCGATGGCGGGAGCTGCGAGGCCAGCCAGGCGGTGGCCGAGCGCATCCGCACGGAGCTGAAAATCGGTGGCGTGTACGTGCTGAAAGGAGGGTGGGCCGCGTGGGAGGGAAAGTAATCGCCGTCCTGCGCCTCGCGGTCGCGGCGGTCTTCCTCGTCGCGGGCGTGATGAAGATCTGGGACTTCGCCCACGCCCGCTCGGCGACGCCGGATTTCACCATCACCATCCAGCACTACGAACTGCTTTCGCCCGACCTCTCGATGCTGCTCGCCGTCTATCTGCCGTGGCTGGAAGTCATCGCCGCGCTCGCACTCTTCGCGCGGCCGCTGGCGCTCGGCGCGGCGGCGGCGCTACTTGGGATGAGCGTGATGTTTCTCGCCGCCATCGGCAGCGCGTGGTGGCGTGGGCTGAACATCGCGTGCGGCTGCTTTGGCAAAGACGAAGCCACCACCGACTACCGCCTGCTCATCCTCCGCGATCTCGCGCTGCTCGCCGCGATCGCCGTCCTTTTCGCCCACGAGTGGCGGCGTGCGCGCGCCGCGTGAATCACTGCCGCGGCAGCGTCCACAGCTTTCGCGTTTCCTGCTGCTGGAGCACGACTTGGTCGCGCCCGAGATCGACGACGCGGTAGTTCACACCCGGCTCGCCCGGCCACGCGAAGACCTCGCCCGCATGCACCTTCAGCACGGTCTTTCCGTCCTCCGACGCGAGCACCGCGTAAGTCGCCGAAGTCTTCGCGGGCAAATCCTTCACGAGCGTCACGCGCTCTTTCGTCGAGGTGTCTTCGAGCAATACCTGCGAGCGGTCCACGGCCCGGCCGTCCTTGTCCGTGGTCTGCCGCTCGGCGAGCTTCGTCACGCGCAGCGGAAAGCCCGGCAGCGTGTCGCCCACGCGCACCGTCTCGAAGCGCGTGTCGCCGCCGTCGGTGCGCTTGATGACTGCCTTCTCGCCGCGCAGCGCATCAAGCACAAGCGGGAGCCGCACCTCGTTGTATTCCTTGAAGCGGATCGCCGGGTGCGCCGTCGCCAGCTCGGGGCGTGAGGTCGCGTCGCGCGGATCGGTGCCGGCGAGGAATTCGTCGCGGTTGGAAAAGCCGTCGCCGTCCGCATCCGCGTCGAGCATCTGCGGGTCGCTGAGATCGAGGTGATACTTTTTGAACCACGCCTCATACGCCGCGCGATCATCTGCCAGAGCCGGTTCCGGGGCGGCGGCTGGTGTGTCCTTCATCTCCTTGAGAAACGCCGCGTCGGAGTCCGCGACGGGCGTTTTTTCCGCTGGCGCAGCCTCGGTTTCATGCGCCACCACCGGCGCGGCTGCTTCTTTTTTTCCGCACGCGGCGAGCAGCAGGGCGGTGCAAACGAGAGCGAGACAGCGGGCGGGCGGAATGTTCATGGAGCGCGCCGAATGTAGGCACAGGCGCGGCCCGCGCAATGTCCGTCGTTACGCGTGCTTCTTGTTGAAGCGCGCCACCTCGCGGTCGGACTCGCGCTTCTCCGCCTTGTCCTTGAGGTCCTGCCGCTTGTCCTCCGCCTCCTTCCCTTTCCCCACGCCGATCTCGAGTTTCACGCGCGCGTCTTTCCAATACATGCGCAGCACTGGCAGCGTGTTGCCGCGGATTTGCGTCAGCCCAAAGAGCCGCTCGATCTCGCCCTTGTGCAGCAGCAGCCGCCGCGCGCGCTTTGGCTCATGCTGCGCGAAACTCGCCCGCGCATACGCCTGCACGTCCACATCGTAGGCAAAGACCTGCCCGTTTTCCACGCGCGCAAACGCGCCGTTGATATTCGCCAGACCGCTGCGGATCGACTTCACCTCCGTCCCCTTCAGCTCCATCCCGGCCTCAAACCGCTCCAGAATGTGATACTCCCGCAGCGCCTTGCGATTGATCGCAATATCCACCAGCCGGCCCGGCGGCTTTTTCTCCCGTCCGTGCGGCGCACTCGCCACCGGCGGTTACTTCCCCTTCTTCCCCGGCACCGTCAGAGCCACCACCGGCGCGGGCTCCCACGTCAGCTTGCCCTGGATGATCTCCGTCAGCGCGATGTCCGAAAAACCCATCCGCGGCCCGGTTTCAATCATCGGACGATGCCCGGCCGAAAGCTGGCGCACGCGCTTTGAAACGATATTGACCAGGATCTGCTGGCTAACAATGAGCTTGAGGGCTTCATCAACGAGGGAGCTGGTCATAGGGCGAAAAGGAACGATCACTGGGAAAAAGGAGCGCGACTATGGTGGGCGAGGCGGGGTCTGTCAACGGGAGAGTTTGGGGAAAAAGCCCGCGCGCCATGATGGGGCAGGCGTCGCATGACAGCGCTTGGATTTTGAGTCCGCGAAACACACGAAAGGACACGAAATCGAAGGCCCTTTTCGTTTCCTTTCGGGCCTTTCGTGGACCTCTCGGAAATATCCGCTCGCCTTCCCGCGCGGCCCCGTCCTACAACGCCCGCCCACCCTTTCACCCCACACCACAACACCACATTTATGAGCAGAAAAATTCGCATGGGAATGGTCGGCGGCGGGCGCGGCGCTTTCATCGGCGCAGTGCATCGCATCGCCGCAAATATCGACGGCCAGATCGAACTCGTCTGCGGCGCTTTCTCCAGCGACCCGCAGCGCTCGCGCGACTCCGGCGCGGACCTCTTCCTCCCGCCCGGCCGCTGCTACGGCACGTTCGCGGAAATGATCGCGGCGGAATCCGCCCGTCCGGCATCCGACCGCATGGACTTCATCTCCATCGTCACGCCGAACCACATGCACTTCCCGCCGGCCAAGATGGCCCTCGAAAACGGCTTCCACGTCCTCTCGGACAAGCCCGCCACTTTCAATCTCGCCGAGGCGAAAACGCTCGGTGCCATCGTCAAAAAGAGCGGCCTGCTCTACGGCCTCACGCACAACTATACCGGCTACCCGCTCGTCAAACAGGCCCGCGAAATGGTCCTCGCCGGCAAGCTCGGAAAGATCCGCAAAGTCGTCGTCGAATACCCGCAAGGCTGGCTCGCCACGAACATCGAAGCCGCCGGGCAGAAGCAGGCCGCGTGGCGCACCGACCCGAAACGCAGCGGAGCCGCCGGCTGCATCGGCGACATCGGCACGCATGCGGAAAACCTCGCCGAATACATCACCGGCCTTGAAATCAAGGAACTCGCCGCCGACATCACCGCCTTCGTCAAAGGCCGCAAGCTCGACGACGACGGCAACGTGCTCCTCCGCTTCAA
>JANXSB010000322.1 GCA_025352865.1 Chthoniobacter sp.
GCGGCGGCATCCGGCGGCGCCCAGGTGACCTCCGGGCGGATGAGAACCACGAGTTCGTTGCGGATTTTCTCTTTGCTCGTGGTACTGAAAAGCGGGCCGATGAGCGGGAGGCTGCCGAGGATGGGGATGCCGGCCTTGGCGCGGTTGACGCTGGTTTTGATGAGTCCGCCGAGAATGAGCGTGGCTTGGTTGGGAACGGTGACGGATGTTTTGATGAACCGTGTGGAGAGGTTGGGTATGTCGTTATTGTCGATCCGGGTGGTGCCAGAAACTTCGCGGTTGCTCTGGAAAATTTCGAGTGAGACTTCCTTGTCGGAATTGATGAGCGGTTGAATCTCAAGTTGCAGCGTGGCCTCTTTGTAGCCGACGCTGGAATTAGTCACTAGCCCATTGGAACCGGCTTGCACCGAGTTGATGGAACTTTGGATATTCTGAGGGACAGGAATTTCCTGCCCGGAGGAAATAACGGCTTTTTTGTTATTACGAGTAAAAATGCTGGGGCGGTTGATAACGTGAAAACGCCCTGTGTTCTCGAGCGCGGTGACGACGGCGTTAAGCGAATTGCCCGCGGTCAAAAAGCCGGTGAGGCCCGAGCCGCCGGCGGCGGCGATTTGTTGAACTTTGTCCTGGTTGAGCAGGTTGTTGGGGTTGAGTGCGGGCGTGTTGCTACTGCCAAAGCTGGCGAGGCTGCTGGCGGTGGTGCCAGTGGTCGTGGTTCCCGTGGTCGTCCCAGTGGTGGTGCCGGTGCCGGTGCCGGTCTGCGTTGTACCGGTAGTGCCGGTAGTAACTGTGACAGGACTGAGGCCGAGGCCGGCGTTGCGCAGGATGTAATCGACTCCGAACTGTTCCTTGTTGCTGATGTTCAACTCGCCAATGACGGCGTGGATCATCACTTGTGGGATGCGCTTGTCGAGTTGGTCCAGCAATTTGATCACCTTGGCCTGCACGTCGGCATTACCGATGATGATGATCGCGTTGGCGTTGTTGTCCGCGATGAGTTTGGTCGTGCCAACGATCCGCGCGTCGGGCTTGGTGGGCACATCTTCGACCTGCAACTGCTCCGAAAGTGTGGCGCTGCCTCCGCCGCCAAAAGTGACGTTATTGTTGCTGCCGCTGCCGCCAAATGCGCTGCCCGCACCGCCACTTCGTCCCGAGGTGTTGGTCTGACCCTGACGCCCCCCCGTAGCTCCCGTGCCGCCGCCTTCCTCTTTCATGCCTGGCTCGGTAATCGCCTTGACCACGACATCGAGCACGTCGCTGGCCGAGATGAATTTTAGCGGGCGAGTAACCGGCTCGCCAAACTTCACGCTCGTGTCGAATTCGTGGATCAGCTTGGTGATGAACACGAGGCCCTTCTTCCGCGCGATGACGTGGATGCGGTTCGTCCGCACATCGGCGGTGAGCTTGATCTTGCCGACCACGATCGCGTCCTCCGACAGCCCGCTGCTGCGGATCTCCACGGAATCCGGCGAGGTGGCCACGGCGGTGGTGCCGCCGGGGAGCGGCGTGCCGTCGGGCGTGGTGGTCATGGGGCGCGGCACCTGCACGGGGCGCGGTGCGCCGGGCGCGGTCCCGCCGGGCGTCGAGTCCTTTTGAAAAATAGAGGTCAGCTTTTCCAGCACGTCCTTGGCGTCGGCGCGTTCGAGGGTGATGAACTCGCTGAAGACCTCCGCGGGCGGCACGTCGATCTCGCGGATGATCCGCAGCAGCCCGCGGATGACGGCGGTGTTTTCCGTGATGAGGATGGACTGCGATTTCGGGAGCGCGGTGAGATTCGTGTACTGCCCCTGCGATTGCACCACGTAGGTGCCGAGCAGTTGCGCCAGCTCGGTCGGGTCGGCAAAGTCGAGCTTCTTGATGAAGGTGATGACCTTCTCGCCCTCGGGGATTTGCAGTTCGTCGGAGATGATCGGGATCGCGGCGCTGCGCGGGTTTTTGCCGACGCCGATGACTTTCACGATGTCGCTGTGCTCGACGGGGACGAGGGTGATGCCGTTGAGCAGCAGGCTGATCTCGATGATGCGGATGGCCTCTTCCTTCGGCACTTCGCCTGCCACGGCGATGGTGATCGGCGTCGGCCCGGCCACCTGGTTGTCATAGACGAGCCGCTTTTTCGTCAGCCGCTCGTAGAAATCGAGCACGCCTTTGAGTTCCGTGAGCTGGAGCCGCACGAGGTCGCCATTGGCGGCGGGCGGCGGCACCGCTGCGGGGATGGGCACGGGCACCGGCACCGGCACCGGCACCGGAGCGGGCACGACCGGAGCGGGCACGACCGGAGCGGGCACCACGGGGAGCGGGGGAGCCGGAGCGGGTGTCACCACCGGCGCGGGCGCGGCGGCGGGCACCGGTGGCAGGGGCGGGTTTTGCGCCAGGGCAGCGGTGGCGACGGCGAGAAAGAGAGCCGGGGTAGAGCGAAACACGGGGGTTCAGTAGCAGCGTGCGCAGGCGCGGTCAACCGTGGCCGTGGGTGCGGGCGGCTTTGCCGCAGCCCGCGGCAATCCGGTCATCACCGGATTCATGGCGGGAAATTCCTTATTGACCCCGCCCTGCGCGAGTGAAACAAACGCTTCCGTCTTGTGAAGCCGCCCCGGAACAAACGTCAGGAAATGGGAACCCGCACTGCGCGCCAGGCGCCGGAGCGTGGGAGCGACTATTCACAGACGGCAGCGGGTGGCGAAAAGCCGGGCCAAAAGGCGGGTTGGGTGCGGGGATTGGCGGGTTTTGGCGGGGCCGGGATGCGGCGGAAGCGGACAAATATCTCCCGGACGCAGACCCTGGAGCCATTTCCGCGGACGCGGAAATGGCAGATGGGGACGCGGGAATCATTTCTGGGGACGCAGAAATGGCGGATGGGGACGCGGGAATCATTTCTGGGGGCGCAGAAATGGCGGATGGGGACGCAGGAATCATTTCTGGGGGCGCAGAAATGGCGGATGGGGACGCGGGAATCATTTCTGGGGACGCAGAAATGGCGGATGGGGACGCGGGAAACGCGCCGTTGGGCGGCTTTTACTCTGATGGCTCCCGTTTTCACCCTGTCCGTGACCGTTTCGCCCCTCTCGTTCCCAAAGTTAGCGCAGCGCTTTGGGCACGCCGCACCCGCCTTGCAACTCCGTTGCCCGTCGGCCAGCGCACCCGCCCCTGCGGCACCGCGACCCGTGGCGCTGATCCTCTGGAAACAGAGTTTCAAGACCCGCCCGCGTTCCCAAAGCGCTGCGCTAACTTTGGGAACGAGAGGGAAAACAACACTTTTCACTTGTCCGCCAACCCCCTTTCCGCTCCCCCCGCCCGGCGTGCCCCCCCCCTTCAATAGCACTTCATTACTGAAGCCTACTTCTATTCTAGTTAGGCGTTGCTACGCACCCAAAGAAACCGAAGTTCACCAAATGAAATACTCGCACCTCTTTGCCTGCACCGCCGCGCTGTTTGCATTTTCTGTCCTACGCTCTCTCGTCCATGCGAACCCTCCGCAATACACCGTCACCGACCTCGGCACCATCGTTATGGCCACAGATACTAAGACAATCTTCAATAAAGAAGTGCAGGAAGGACTAACCGTCATACTCGATAGAAGTGAAGACGGTGATCGCATTGACTATTCTCTTAAACTGCGTCGAGCAGGAGAGGAGACATCACGGGAGATTTGGAGTAAACCTTCGTTGGTCAAAGTTGAGGATAACGTGAAGGTTTACGACTGCATAACCCACGAAGGTGTACTGTATGTTGTTTATTCTGTATCTTCGAAATTCTTTGTTGATGAACTACAATTAAAGGACAGGTTTAACGCCCCCGTATTGAAGTATTCACTTAGTGATTTTTCTACTCCTAGATTGTACGGGACGGATAAGCTTATCTTCAAGATAGAAAAGCGGGGATTATTGTTAGTGCGCAAATTGCAACGCGGTGGTCTTACTGAGTGGGTGCATGAGAAGAGTGATGGCGGTGAAACACGTTGGAATCAGGTGAAGGGGTTCTCAAGCAAGTAAGCACCTTAACAAGACCGGTTGGTGGTTTTCCTCTCGTTCCCAAAGTTAGCGCAGCGCTTTGGGAACGCATGACTCGCCTTGAAACTCCGTTTCCCCCCCTGGCCCTGCGCCCTGCGCGCCGCCGGGGCTAGCGCGGAAAGACGATCAGCGGCTTGCCGTCGGCGGCGTTCCAGACGCGGAGGACGCCGTCCTGCCCGCCGGCGATGACGAGCTGCCCATTGGCCGTGACCGCGGCGGCCTGCATGAAGTCGGCGACCTCGGGAAAGGCGCGGACTTCCTTGCCATCGAGGCCCACGAGGCGCACGCGGTTGTCGCCGGAGCTGGTCAGCAGCGTGCCGCTCGCGGCGGAGAAGCGCACGGCGGTCACTTCCTTTTCGTAGCCTTCGATGTTCTTCTTTTTCTCCCCGCTCGCCGCGTCCCAGATCTTCACCAGATTGTCCGCGCCCGCGGTGGCGAGCGTGCGCCCGTCGAGGCTCCAGCTCACGGCGAGGACGTGGTGCGTGTGGCCCTCGAAAGTGCGCGCGACTTTCCCGGTGGCGAGGTCGGTGACGCGCGCCATTTTGTCGGCGGCACCGGAGGCGAGAAACTTCCCGTCGGGCGAAAAATCGAGCCCGAGCACGGCGTCGCTATGGACATTCGGCAGGTCGCGCACGAGCGCGCCGTCGGCTGGATTCCAAAGCGAAATCGCGCCGCCGCGCGAAGGCTCGCCGCTGCCGGTGGCGAGCAGCTTGCCATCGCGGCTGAAGGCGAGCGCATTGACGCGGTCGGTGAGCGGTGAGTTTGCTTCGCCGGTGCCGATGGTGCGTTCCAGCCGCCACTCGGGCGCGGGATTCCAGACCACTGCCGCGCGGTCGCTGGCGGCGGAGACGAGGTCGCCGGTGGGGAGAAAGGCGAGCGCTGAAATCGCGGCGGCGTGGCCTTTCAGGACATCGAACGGCACGCCGCTCGTGGCGCTCCAAGTGTGGATGAGTTGGTCGTCGCCCGCGGTCGCGAGGGTCTGGTTATCCGTGGAGAAAGCGAGCGCACGAATCGGCAACGCAGCAGCAGCAACGGCTGCGCGGGCGGTTTGCAACTCGGCATCCGCCTGCTTTCGCGCAGCCTCAGCGGCCTCGACCGCAGCCTGCGCCGCCGTGAGCGTGCCGGTCGTTTTCTGCTCTTCCGCCTTCGCGAGCGTCAATTCGGTCTCGGCGACCGTGCGCGCCGTCTCCGCCTTTTTCAAAGCGGCCTCGGCCTCCGCGAGTTTTTTCACCGCAGGCTCGATCTTCTCCGCCGCCTGCTTGCGCTGCACCTCGCGCTGCTCGCGCTCGGCTTTCGTCTTCGTCGCCTCCTGTACTTTGGCCGCGGCGTCGGCGAGCGCCTTGTCGATGGCCGCCGGGTCGGTGGTCGAGATCGACTTGAGCGCGTCGGCGTCGTTCTTCGCGAGGAGCACCGCTTTGTCTGCGGCGTCCATCGCTTCGCCGCCTTTCTTCAACTCCGCCTCGGCGCTCGCCAGCGTTTGCTCCGCCGTCGCTTTCGCTGCACCGGCTTCGGCGAGCGCCTTCTGCTTCGCTTCGAGGTCGAGCTGCTTCGGCGGGATCGCGTCCGTCGATTTCTTCACGCGGTCCCGCGCCGCCGTGAGCTGCTTTTCGGAATTCGTCGCGCCCTCTTTCCGATACGCCACGGTGCCCGTCTCGACCTGCAAAGTGCGCTCGCGCTCCTCCGCGGCCTCCTGCACGTAGCGGTTGCCGCGCAGTTCGGCGACCGGCTTGCCATCAGCACTCCAGAGTTTTGCCGCGCTGTCCGCACCCGCCGTGGCAAAGCGCTGCCCATCGGGCCGCACGGCGATGGCGGTGATCGCCGCGCCGTGATTCATCTGCGCGACCGGCTGTTCCTTTTCGATCTCCCAAACGCGCAGCAGCCCGTCGGTGCTGCCGGTGAAAATACGGTTTGGTGCCGCGGCTTCCAGCGCCGTGATCGGCCCGCCTTTGAGTTCCTTGAGCGGCGCGAGCGCGGTATTCCAAATGCGCACCGCACCGTCGCTGCCGCCCGTCGCCACGCTCTCGCCCAGCCACGCGAGCGCGGCGATGTCGCCAGGCGTCTCGACACGACCCAGTGGCTGGCCGTCGGCGACATTCCAAAGCGTCAGCGATTTGTCCGCGCCCGCGCAGGCGAGCCGGGCGCTGTCGGGAGAAAAGCGCAGCGCCACCACCGCGCCCGATGCCGCCGCGATGCTGCGTGCAGGCTGGCCGGCGGGCAGTGTCCACATTTTCACGCTGCCGTCATCGCCTGCGGTGGCGAGCCATTTGCCATCGGGACTCACAGCGGCGCGCGAGCCGGCGGCGGTGAGCTGGAGTTTCTGCACGTCGCGCGCGCGCCGCCAGAGTTTCACTTCGCGAAAACCGCCGGTGGCGAGCAGCGTGCCGTCGGCGTTGAAGGCGAGCGCGTTCACCTGGTCGCGGCCCGCGACTTCATTCGCCAGGCGCAGGCCGGAGGGCAGGTG
>JANXSB010000352.1 GCA_025352865.1 Chthoniobacter sp.
CTTCCGCGCACTCTCCGACGACTTCGGCGGCGAAGAATGGAACCCCGACGAAAAGAAACCCGACGCGAAATGAAGCCATCTGGATCCAAAACCGCGGTCATTCTGAACGGAGTTTCGCCGCGGGCGCAGGTGGGGGCGAAACGCAGTGAAGAATCGCTGACAGAAACGGGCGGAGGCGGCGGGGACGGGCGAGCGCGTGTTCTCACCAGACCGCCTCCACCCAGTACTTTCAGCGATTCTTCACTGCATTCCCGCCCGCCTTCGCCCGCCGGGAATTCCGTTCAGAATGACGGCGCGGGTTTTTTCGACGCTGCGCGCGCGCGCCTTTGCAGCCTCTTCGCCGCTGCGCTGCTGCTTTCATCCGCATCCGGCGCGGAAAAGCCGCCGTTCAATCCGGGCGAGTCCGCGGCCCATTTTCCGCAGGAGATGACGGCTCTCGACCGCGCGCAAAAGGAACGCCCGACCAGCTTCGCCGACGTGGTGAAGCGCATCACGCCGAGCGTGGTGAGCGTCTTTCCCGCGCGGCTGGCGAAGCCGGGCGAGGTGCCGGAGGACGAACTGCTCAAGCGCTTTTTCGGCGCGAAAAAAACCGACGACGAGGAGGACGACCGCTTTCACAGCGTCGGCTCGGGCGTGATCATTTCCGCCGACGGCTACATCCTCACGAACAGCCATGTCGTGCATCTCCAGAGCGGGAAGCTGGCGGACGAAATCGTCGTCGAACTTTCCAACAAATGGCGGCTGCCGGCGAAGATCATCGGCGCGGACCCGAAGGTGGACATCGCGGTGATCAAGATCGACGCGAAGGATCTGCCCGCGCTGCCGATGGCGGACAGCGCGCGGGTCGAGGTCGGCGATCTTGTTTTCGCGGTCGGCAATCCGTTCAAGGTCGGCATCACCGCGACGATGGGCATGGTCTCGGCCACACACCGCTCGGGCATCAAGCTGACAGGCGCGGACGGCTACGAGGACTTCATCCAGACGGACGCGGCGATCAACCCCGGCAACAGCGGCGGCGCGCTGTGCGATGCGCGCGGGCGGCTCGTCGGCATCAACACGGCCATCGTCGGCGGCTTCGGCGGCAACGTGGGCATCGGCTTCGCGGTGACGGTGAACCTCGCGCGGCGCGTGCTTTTCAACGTGCTCGAAAATGGCGAGCCGGTGCGCGGCTTCGCGGGGGTGCGGGTGAAGTCGGTGGACGATGCCGCGGCGCATGCGCGCAAGCTGGCGGACGTGCGCGGGGCGATGGTCGAGGAGGTGCTCGACCCCGGGCCGGCGGCGAAAGCTGGGCTGAAAAAAGGCGACGTGATCCTGCGCGTCGGCGACGAGGACATCGGCGATGCGCCCGCGTTTCGCATCGCCACGGCCTTTGCCGCGCCGGGCGCACAGCTTGTCCTGCACTGCGTTCGCGACGGGGAGCCGGTTGAGATTTCACTCACTGTCGGAAAGCAGGACGACACGGCGACGGCGGGCACGGCCATGGAAATCGAATCGCTGCCCGGCGTGCGGCTGCGCGAGCAGGGAGGCGCGGACGGTGGGCTGCTCGTCGAGACGGTCGCTGCGGATTCGGCGTTCGCCAAACAGCTCGAGGCGGGGATGGTCATTCTCGAAATCAACGACACGAAAATCCCGACGCGCGTGGCGGCGGCGGCGGCGTTGCAGCCGGGGCCGAACAAGATCCGCGTGCGGCGCGATGAGCTGACGGAGACGCTTTCGCTGCGCGTAAGTAGATGAGTTGGAACCCCCGGATCGACGTTTGGGTGATCGCGCTGACGGGCGCGATGGCGGTGGTGTCGGCGACGGTTTTGGTCTGGCGCAGCGGGACGCTCGGTGCGCGCTGGCTACGTGGCGTGGTATGGCTGCTGCGGCTCACGGCGATTGCGGTGCTGCTCGCGATTCTCGCCAATCCGGTGCGCAACGATGTGGCCGGCGCGCGCGGCGGCGAGACGCTGAACATCGTGCTCGTCGATACGTCCGGCAGCATGGCGTTGGAGCGCCCGGAATCGCGCTTCACGCGCGCGCTGCGCTGGAGCCGCGCGGCGGTGCAGGCCGCACCGCCGGGGCAGACGTGCCGCGTCGCGGGCTTTGCCGATGACGTGAAATTTGACGGTGAACCCGCGCTCGGCGGCGGCACCACGCGGCTGGCGCACGCGCTGCGGCAAGTGGTGGAAAACGATCCCAACCAGCGGCTCGCGAATGTGGTCGTGGTCAGCGACGGACGCCTGCACGACCGCGCCGATCTCGCCGCCGCGCTGGCGCTCGCGCGGCAGCACCACGTCGCCATTTCCACGCACACGATTGGCCGCGACGAGCCGCAGATGAACGTGTTTCTCCGCGCCTGCCACGTCGAACGCTCCGCACCCGCGAACACGCGCGTGCCCGTGGATGTCGAGATCGGCGCGACCGGCTTGGAGCGCGACATGGAGCTAACGCTGACGCTCAAAGATGAAAGCGGCGCGACGCTCACGAGCACGCCCGTTTTTCTCCACGACGGCGCGGCGAAAAAGCAGCTCATGCTCGACTCGGGCCTGCGCACTGCGGCTTACACCGTCTCGCTCACGCGCCTCGACGGTGAGCTGACCTACGCGGACAATGACTTCACTTTCACGCTCGAAATCGCCGACCCGAAAATCCGCGTCTTTTACGCCGAAGGCTCGCACTCCGTGCATGACGTGGGCGACCAGCGCTGGTGCGCGGGGCGCATCATGCCGGCGGCGTTCAAGCGCGCGGGCGACATCGAGTGCGATCTTTTCATGATGGCCGAGCAGGATACGCGCGGACTGCCGCTGTATCGCGTGCGCGGTTTCGATGAAGACGAGCGCGTGCTGCTCGACGAGAGCCAGGGCATCCCGCGCGATCGCGAGGGCTGGTGGAAATACGATGTGGTCATCATCAGCGACATTGACCGGAACACTTTTTCGCCCGCGCAAATGGAGTGGGTGCGGCAGCTCGTGGGCGAGCGTGGCGGCGGCTATTGCATGATCGGCGGCAACCAGAGTTTCGACACCGGCAGCTACGAGCAGACGCTGTGGGACAAGCTGATTCCGGTGGCGTGC
The DNA here is from genome assembly GCA_025352865.1 of Chthoniobacter sp. Classification (GTDB taxonomy): domain Bacteria; phylum Verrucomicrobiota; class Verrucomicrobiia; order Chthoniobacterales; family Chthoniobacteraceae; genus Chthoniobacter. The sequence continues at coordinate 3,057 of JANXSB010000352.1, forward strand.
CTGGAGTTTGGATTCGGCCACGGCTGGCGCGGGGCCAGGCCCGTGTTTCCAAAGGCGGTGCGTAATCATCCCATCCTGCGGCTCGCCGCCGACCCGGTGCTCAATGACGCGATCCTCGACTGCCACCCGGCGTTCAAAGGCTACCACGACATCCGCCGCACGAAGCCCGGTGCGACCACGCTCGCGCAGGTGGCGGGAAAGAATTCGCCGCTCATCGCGGTGCAGGATTACGGGCGCGGGCGGACGATGGCGTTTCTTTCCGACGCGGCCGGAGGCTGGGGCGATGGCGGTTACCAGGGCTATTGGGGGCCGCAAATGCTGGCGGATTTTCTCGGCGAAAAATCGCCGGATGTGGCTGGCAAGATCGATCCGGGCTCGGTGCCGTCGAACGAATTCTACAATCGGTTTTGGGTGAACTCGATGCGCTGGCTCGCGGAAAAAAGCGTGCGCCGCCAGCACCGGGCACTCGTCGGGCGGAGCGACGCGATCACCTACCGGCCCGGTGAAATCGTGAAAGTCGCGGCCACGGTGCTGAACGTCTTTGACCCGCCGGAGCTGATGAAACAAGCCGTCGGCGCGCGGCTCGTGCTCGACGGGCAGGAGCGCGTGCGGCTGACGTATGATCGTGACCGCAAGGAATTCATCGGCCAGCTCACGCTGCCGGAAGTCATCCACGGCAACGAGGTCGCGGTCGTCTTCGACAGCGTGGGCGCGGGCAGGTCGGCATCGGATGAAATCCGGCTGCATGTGATGCAGCTCGACCGCGAACTGGAAAATCCACGCCCCGACGCGCAACTGCTCGTGGACATCGCGCAGGCGGGCGGCGGCGCGGTGCTCGAAGAACCGGGCGACGTGCGCGCGGTCTTCGAGAAAAATCAGCGCGCGACGCAATCCGAGATGGTGCCGTACTCCGAGCCGCTGTGGAGCGAGGGCTGGCTGTGGAGCGCGCTGCTCGCCGTGCTCGGCGCGGAGTGGCTGGTGCGACGATTGGCGGCTGCATGAAAACTTCTTTGCAATACGCACGTCATTTCCTTCTCGGGGCGGGACGCCCCGGCTCCTTGGCGAGGAGCGGGGCCGTCCCGGCCCCAGCATGGGCGCGCTGTAGATGAACTGGCATCCGCCCATCGCCGTTTGGCTCATCGCGCTCGGCGGCGTGGTGCGCCGCTCATCGCCGTGCAGACGTATGGCAAAGGGTGCTCGATGGCCTTTCTCTCGGACTCCACGGGCGGCTGGGACGCGGAGTACGAGAACCAGTGGGGGCCGGAATTGCTCGGCTTGAAAGAGCGTGCGAAGCCGGCCGGCGATGCGCCCGCGCAGTCGGAAAAGCCGAACCAGTAGTACAACCGGTTTTGGGTGAACACGGTGCGCTGGCTCGCGGAAAAAAGCGTACGGCGGTGCTGCCGCGGCAGACAGTGGGCGCGCGGCTCGCGCTCGATGGCGAAGCGCGCGTGCGGCTTTCGTATGATCGCGACCGCAGGGAATTCATCGGCCAGCTCCGAGAATGGAGGACGAACGCTTTTCCTGCTTCGACATCACGAGCGCACCCGACGCCACGACTGTCGCGGAGATCATTCCTCAAAGGCACTTACCCGATCAAAGTCACTTATCTCGAAAACATCCTCTTCGCGAATATCGAGGTCTTCGCCGGGTCGGCGGGCTACCCGCAGCGGCTCTTGCGAAAAGGCGGCGCAGAACTGACCGCGGATCACGACGGCCTGGAACTCGTGCCGTAACAGGCGGCGGGAAAAAATCCGGTTTTACGCTCCGCCGCGCACGAGGTGCAGCAGGTCGCGGAGCGGCGCGGAGGCCGCGTCGGCGTGGAGAGTGATGCTGTGTTCGCGCCCGTCGTCGCCCGCGACAGTGATGTGATGAAGAAACTGATCCGCGGATTTTTCCGAGGCGGTGAGTGTCGCGGGGAGATCGAAAAAACCGCACGCGGCGACGAGCTGCTCGACGCGCTTTTTCGCCGCGGCCGCGAGCGTGGCGGTGTCGAGCACGATGGGCGGCGGGCGGATTCCGGCGAAGCCGCCGGTGCGGGAAACGGTGATGCGCATGGTGGAAAAAAAGCGGGCGGACGCGGCCTCTCGGGCACGCGTCCGCCCGCACGATGAGGCGGCTACTTGATCACGCCGACCTGCTTCCACGCGGACTGCACGGCTTTTTGCTCCGGGCTTTTCGCGCCGAAAAGATCGGACGCGGATTTGATCGTGGCGGCGGCGGCGGCGGCGAAATTCGAGTCGGCGCGCAGGCGGTTGCAGAGCGTGTCGTACCAGATCTTGCCGGCCTTTTCCCACGCGTTGCCGCCGATGGCGGTGGCGGCGAGATAGAAGGCGTAGTTCGGGATGCCGGAGTTTGTGTGGACGCCGCCGTTGTCGCCGGCGCTGTGGTCGTAGTCCTTCATGTGCGCGGGCTGCGGGTCTTTGCCGAGCCGCGGATCGTCGTAGGCGGTGCCGGGCGCTTTCATCGAGCGCAAGGCCACGCCTTTCACGCCTTTGGCGAGCAGGCCCGCGCCGATGAGCCAGTCGGCTTTCGCGGCGGTCTGCTTGAGCTTCCACTGCTTCACGAGCACGCCGAAAACATCGGACAGCGATTCATTCAGCGCGCCCGGCTGACCTTGGTAAACGAGCCCCGCTTCGAACTGCGTGACGCCGTGCGTGAGTTCGTGGCCGATGACGTCGAGGCACTTCGTGAAGCGGTCGAAAATCTCGCCGTCGCCGTCGCCATAGACCATCTGCTGGCCGTTCCAAAAGGCGTTGTCGAAGGCCTCCTGCGGGTTTTCACGGAAGTGAACCGTCGAATCGAGGCGCATGCCTTTGTCATCGACTGACGTGCGGTTGAAGACGGTTTTGTAAAAGTCGTACACCGTGCCCGAGTAGTCGTAGGCTTCGGTGACGAACTTGTCCTTGGTCTTCTTCCCGCCTTCGCCACGGACAAGTGTTCCCGGCAGCACGGGTTTTTGTTTCGCGTCGTAAATGGTGCGTCGCTTTTGCCCCGTGGGCGTGGCGAGCGAGACCGCGCCGAGACTGGCGAGCATTTCGCGATGTCCGCGCAGGCGCTCGCTCTGGAGCATGGTGCCCAGCGCTCTCCGGCGCTGGCGTGGGGTGCCGTTTTCCGCGAGCTTTTTGAGCATGTGCGCGGGGATGATGGTGCAGCACGGACAGCCGATGAAGCCGCGGTGCGATGGATTGGAACGGGTTGTCTTCATACGCGTTTTGATTCCTCAGTTTGCGATTTTTTTGTTTTCCGATTTCCCACGGCACCATGCCGGGGGAAGCCCCACAAAGCCGTACCCGCATGCGCCGCCCGATGACAAGCCGAATAACACGTTTGGCGCAGCGGTGCGCGTGTGGCAGCGTGCCAGTCGTGTTCTCGAAAACCCCAGCATTCATCAGCATCGCCGCGTTTTTTCTCATCGGAGTATCCGCGGTTTTTGCCGCCGATGACGTTGCGGTTTTCGCCGCGCAAATCCGGCCGCTCCTCAAAGACTACTGCCTCAAGTGCCACTCGACGGAGGAGCAGAAAGGCGATCTCGATCTGGAGGTTTTCAGCTCGCTCGCGGAGGTAAAGCGGCACCCGAAAATCTGGCAGGACGTAGCCGAGCAGCTCGCGAACAACGAGATGCCGCCGAAGAAAAAACCGCAGCCCACGCCGGAGGAAAAGGCGCGGCTCGCGGGCTGGGTGAACGCGACGCTCGATGCCGTGGCGCTCTCGCGCGCGGGCGATCCGGGGCCGGTCGTGCTGCGGCGTTTGTCGAACGCGGAATACACTTTCACGCTGCGCGATCTCACGGGTGTGGAGACGCTCGATCCGGCGCGCGAATTTCCCGTGGATGGCGCGGCGGGCGAAGGTTTCACGAACACCGGCAACGCGCTCGTCATGTCGCCGTCGCTGCTCACGAAGTATCTCGACGCGGCCAAGGAAATCGCGAGCCACGCGGTGCTGCTGCCGGACGACATCCGCTTTTCGCCGAGCACGACGCGGCGTGACTGGACGGAGGAAATGCTCGCGCGGATTCGCGGATTTTACGCGGGCTTCACCGGCGTGGGCGGCGTGGAAACGGTGACGCAGCAGGGCATCGCGCTGGACAAGAACAAGGGCGGGAGTCTGCCGCTCGACAGGTATCTCGCGGCATCGCTGGAGCTGCGCGACCCGGCGAAAAGCGTGGACGCCGTGGCTCTCGAGCGGGGCTTGAGCGCGAAGTATCTCGGCTCGCTGGCGAAGCTTTTGCGCGGCGGCGAACCGTCGCCTTTGCTCGACGGATTGCGCGCGCGCTGGCGGACAGCGAAGCCGGAAAATGTGCCGGCGATGGTGGCGGAAATCGGCGAGTGGCAGAAGACGCTGTGGAAATTCAGCAGCGTGGGGCACATCGGAAAAGTGGGCGGGCCAAAGGCGTGGATGGAGCCGGTCACACCGCTCGTAGCGCAGCAGGAGTCGCGGGTGAAACTCGCAGCTCCGGCGAGCGGCAATGAAGTCGTGCTCTGGCTCGCCGCGGGCGATGCGGGCGATGGCGCGGCGAACGATTTCGTGCTGTGGAAAGAGCCGAAGCTGGCCATCCCCGGACGGTCGCCGATCCTGCTGCGCGACGTGCGAAGCTTTGTCGGCGAACTGACCGCGCGGCGCGAGCGGATTTTCGCGGCGACGGCGCATGCGCTTGCCGCTGCGGCGGAGGCGGGCGCGGCGAAAGGCGAGGTCGATGCCGCGGCGCTCGCGCAGCGGCACGGCGTGGATGCGGATGCGCTGAAGGCGTGGTTCGGCTACCTCGGCATCGGCCCCGGCAGCGAGATCAAGCTCGACCATTTCACCACGCAACTTCCGAAGTCCGGGGAGTACGATTTCGTGAAAGGCTGGGGTTCGCCGGATCTGCCCGCGCTGCTCGCCAACTCGTCCGATCAGCAGGTGCGGATTCCGGGAAACTTGAAGCCGCACGGCGTCGTCGTGCATCCGTCGCCGAAGCTCGCTGCGGCCGTCGGCTGGCGGAGTCCGCGGGCGGCGGTGGTGCGCATCGAGGCGACGGTCACGCACGCCCATCCCGAATGCGGCAATGGCGTGACGTGGGCGCTGGAGCTGCGTCGCGGCAGCACGCGGCAGCGGCTCGCGGAGGGCGTCGCGCAGGGCGGCAAGCCGGTCACGGTCGGGCCGATCGAGAAGCTCGCGGTGCAGCCTGGAGACTTGGTTTCGCTGCTCATCGGTGCGCGCAATGGCGATCACTCGTGCGACCTCACGGACTTGGAATTCAAGCTCATCGCGGGCGGCGACGGGGCGGAGGTGTGGTCGCTGACGCGCGACGTTTCCGGGAACGTGCTGGCTGGGAATCCCCATGCGGACAAGGCCGGGCGCGAAGGCGTGTGGCACTTTTATTCCGAGCCGGAGTCGGGCCTCGCGAGCGGCGCGGTGATTCCTGCGGGCTCGCTGCTCGCACGCTGGCAGGCGGCGGAAAAGGCGGACGAAAAACAGCAGCTCGCCGAGGCCGTGCAAAAGTTGCTGACCTCCGCGCCGCCGCCCGCGGGCAGCCCGGATGCGGCGCTTTACGCGCAGCTCGCCTCGCTCACCGGCCCGCTTTTTTCCGAGACGACGACCGCGAAAAATCCGGCACCAAACGCCGCGCAATCCAAGTGGGGACTTGATCCCGCGCTTTTTGGCAAACATCCGAGCGGAGGCACCGTAGATGCCGCGAGCCTGTGCGTGCAGGCTCCGTCGGTAATCGAAGTGCGGCTGCCGGCGGAGCTGGTCGCCGGCAGTGAATTCGTGACGACGGGTGCGCTCGATCCCGTGAGCGGCGCGGAAGGCAGCGTGCAGCTCCAAGTGCTCACGACGAAGCCGGACGCGAAATCCGGCCTGCGTCCCAGCGGTGCGAATGTAGCGGATGCGCAAGGCGCGTGGACTTCGAGCAGCGCGACGGTTTCATTCGCGACGCCGATCGGGACGAATGACGGCAGCGCGGCGCGCAAACGGTTCGAGTCAGCGTTCGAGGAATTCCGGCAGATGTTTCCGGCGGCGCTTTGCTACTCGAAAATCGTGCCGGTGGATGAGGTGGTCACGCTCACGCTTTTCCACCGCGAGGACGATCAGCTCGCGCGGCTGCTGCTCGACGACGCGCAACGCGCGCAACTCGACCGGCTGTGGGACGAGCTGCGGTTCGTCACCCAGGATGCGCTCACGCTCGTCGATGCGTTCGAGCAAATCTGGCAGTACTCCTCGCAGGACGGCCCGAATGCGCCGAACGGCGACAAGCGGCTGGAGCCCCTGGGCGTGGTCATCAAACAGCGCGCCGCCGAATTTAAGCAGCGGCTCATCGGAACGCAGCCACGGCAGCTCGACGCGGTGCTGGAGTTTGCGGATCGCGCGTATCGGCGCGCGCTCACTGCTGCCGAGACAGCGGAACTGCGCGGGCTGTATGCGAAATTGCGCGCGGAGGAATTGCCGCACGAGGACGCGATCCGCCTCACGCTCGCGCGCGTGCTGGTGGCTCCGGCGTTTCTTTACCGGCTGGAAAAAGCCGCGCCGGGCCACCAGGCGGGACCGGTCTCGGATGGCGAACTCGCGAGCCGTCTGAGCTATTTCCTGTGGTCATCCGCACCCGATGCGGAGCTGCGCGCAGCAGCGGCAAGCGGACGGCTGCACGAACCCGACGTGCTCGTGGCGCAGATGCGCCGGATGCTGCGCGATGCCCGCACGCGGCGGCTCGCGACGGAATTCGCGTGCCAGTGGATTCACGTCCGCGACTTCGATCACCTCGATGAAAAAAGCGACCGGCACTTCCCGACGTTCATCGCGCTGCGCGGCGCGATGTATGAGGAGTCGATCCGCTTTTTCACCGACCTCTTTCAGCGCGACGGCGCGGTGTCGGACATCCTCGACGCCGACTACACTTTCCTCAACGAACCGCTCGCGAAACACTACGGCATTCCCGGCGTCAGCGGCGACGAATGGCGGCGTGTGGACGGCATGAAGAAGTTCGGGCGCGGCGGCATTCTCGGACAGGCGGCGACGCTCGCGAAAAATTCCGGCGCATCACGCACGAGCCCGATCCTGCGCGGCAACTGGGTCGCCGAAGCACTCCTCGGCGACCGCCTCCCGAAGCCGCCGAAGGACGTGCCGCGGCTCCCCGAGGAGGAGAGCGCCGACACGCTGACCGTCCGCCAACTTACCGAGATACACACCACCGACCCGCGCTGCGCCGGCTGCCATGTGCGGATCGATCCGTTTGGTTTCGCGCTGGAGGGTTTCGACGCCATCGGACGCGCGCGTGACAAGGATCTCGCCGACCGGCCCATCGACGTGAAAGCCACGGTGCGCGACGGCACTCCGCTCGACGGTCTCGACGGCCTGCGCCGCTACCTGCTCACCACGCGCCGCCGCGAATTCACCGATCAGTTTTGCCGCAAGCTCCTCGGCTACGCGCTGGGCCGCGCCGTGCAGCTCTCCGACCGTCCGCTGCTCGCCGAGATGCGCGCCGCGCTCGAAACGCATGACGGGCGCATCGGCGCGGCGTTCGAGACGATCGTGCGCAGCCGCCCGTTCTTGCAGATTCGCGGGAAAGAATTCGCAAACGAGGAGTGACTACTCCGCCGAAGTGGGGCGGCGCGCGGAGTCGAAGGAATGCAGGCGCACTTTCGGGCCGCGGCTGGCATCGACGGGGAGTTCGCGCCAGCCGGCGATGTCGAAGAAAAGCGGGCGGCGGTCGAATTTCGCGAAGAGCCGGGCGAGCGGCTGCGCGGAAACGATGGGCAGGGAAACCGTGGCGGTGCGGCCTTTGATCCGCACGGTGGCCCAGCGCAGAGGCTCGCCGGTGAGGGCGTCGGTGATGAGCGCTTTCGCGGTGCGGCCGGGCATGGCGAGCGACCAGCGGAGGCTGCCTTCGAGATGCGTTTCGAGCGCGAGGTGGAGCGTGGCGCCGCGGTAGCTGAGGAGCGGGCGGGGCAGCCGCAGTTTCAAGCGCAGCGCGCCGCAGCCCTGGTCGGCGCTGACGATGGGATGATGCGGGTGCCGGTCGTGCGGGTTCAGCGCGAGATGGAATTCCTCGCGCTCGCGGGCGTGGGCGAGGAAGCGCTTTTTGGAAAGCATCTGCGTCTCGTGCGCCTGGATGGCGTCGGACTTGACGGCGATTTCCGCGGCGGAAAGCCGGAGCGCGTGGATGTCGAGCGCGAGCTTCGCCTTGGGCACATGCACGAGGTAGCTGAGCGTGTGGCGCACCGTCACGCCGCGGCGGCGCAGGCGGTCGAGCGCGAGCTGCAGGAGCACGAAGAAAGCGCTGTGGTCGGGATGCGTGTCCTCGGCGGCGGGCGTGAAGACGTGGGTGGGCCGCCATTCGGCAATCATGCGGCAGATGGTTTCGAGCGCGACCTCGTCCGCGGCCATGAGCAGCGGCGTCACGCCCTGGTCGGGCCAATTGAGAAAATGCGCCTCTGCCGGTTCGCCGATGCCGAGGACGGCAAGCGCATTGAGCGCCTCCTGCCGGCGGCGCGCGCCCCAGCCGCGCCGCGCCGGAGCATCGAGAAAAATCCGACGTTCGAGCACGCGCTGCGGCCACGGATTGCGGTCGCCGCTAGTGATGAAGACGAAGCGCATCTGCGCGCCCGCAGCCACGGCCTTTTGCACGAGCCCGCCGCCGCCGAGCGATTCATCGTCGGGATGCGGCGCAAAAAACAGAATGCGATCCAAGGCGGTGAGAGGAAAGGAACGGCTCATGGGCGTCTGTGGATGGATTGGCGGCTGTGGTTCGGCTGAAAAAATTCTGTGCGAAGCCGCGCCATGGTGCGCGCTCTCAAAGGAGCCCATGCGGTTTCGACGGGCGGTGACTTACCGATTGGCCCCGCCTCGTGTCGAGCAAAACCTTTCCACAGTGCCCCTTGCCATCGGGCCCCGCGATCCTCGGTAGCTGCTCTCTCAATCCTGCTCAGTGGTGTGGTCCGGTTTTATTTCGGTGAAAGGCGAGTAGCCGCGCTCGATGGCTTGCGCCCAGACGAGGATGATCTTGCCGGAATCCTTTGCGGGGAGAAATTCGTGAGCACCCGCGACGAGTTCGCGCGGGCCGGTGAAAGCGGTGCCGTCCAGCGTGCCGCCGGCCATTCCCGCAGGCGTGACGACCGTGTAGCGATGCGGCACGGCGATCTCGAAACGGACCGGCCCGTGCGTCAGGGCACCTTCTTCGCGCAGCACCTGGCCGAGAGTGCGGAGACGCCAGGCGATGGGCACGTAGTTCGCCTTGATGAAGGTGCGCGCGGCCAGCGGCATGCGCCGGGTGCTGACGAGCGGGGCGCGCTCTTCGACAAGCCGCGCAGCCACATCGTCGGGCAGCAGCCCGCCGTGCAGCCGCTTGTTCGTGAACAGCTCCATGACGTAGCGCGACACGCGGTTGCGGTAGATCATCTCGCCCTTGGCATCCATCACCCAATCGCTTTCGTCCGTGAGTTTCAGCGTGTCGGCGATGATCCCAATTCTGTCCGTGGTCTCGTCGGTGAAAGGCGAGTGCGCGCGCACAATCCACGCGATGCAGCCCGCGGCGAAAAGCCCCGGCAGCACGAACGCAGGAAGGCGCAAACGGCGGGCCGCAAAATCGCCCAGCCACAGCAGCGCAGGCGCGGCGGTGACGGCCATCGAGGGATAAAACGGCAGGTCGTCCTCCGCCGTCAGCACCGGCCAAAATGAGAGCAGCGTGCTGTCGTAAAACGCCGCGGCGAAAAACGTGAACGCAATCCGGCTGCGCATCTCCAGCGAGTGCGGCAGCCGCGCGATGACCGCCCCGCCGCCCGCAATCGGCAGCAGCCACAGCAGCCAGTGGAGGAAGGATTTTGCCACACCGCCGAGGCTGTGAGAGCCGGGCAGAATGTTGTGCGTGATCACGCAGTCGCGCATCTGCGGGCCGGCCCCGTGCAGGATGAAAAACAGCACGGTGAGCGCCGGGATCACCGGGAGGCAGGCGACCACCCAGCATGCACCCCGGCCAATCCGCGGCCAGTCAGCCTGCCCGCCCGTGGCGCGGCGGAAGACGAGCAGTGCGGCCAAAGCGAAGGTGAGCGCGGCGAGGAAAAGGCTCGTTTTCATCGAGACGCAAAAGCTCAACCCCAGCAGCAGCCCCGTGCCGAAAAGCCGCGTCGCGCCGAGCCGTCCCGTGACCAGCACGGTGAGCGTGACGAGCCAGAGGAGCGCCCACAATTCGTCCGGGCGAAACTCGATGGAATCGAAAAAAAATGGCGGCCACAGCGCCGCGAACACCGCACTCCACAGCGCAATGCGCGGCGTGAAAAAAGCGCGGGCGATTTTCCACACACACCCGATGGTCGCGGCAAAGATCGGGAGCATCGCCAAGCGCATCGGCATGAGGATGTCGGCGCGCACGCCAAGCGCGCGGAAGAGCGGCGCGCAGAGCGCCTGGAAGACGGGCGTGTGGTTGTCGAAGACATCGCGGTACGGCAGCAGCCCGCGCGTCCACGCCCACACGACATGGAGATGCTGCGGCTCGTCCGAATCGACGCGGAAGTGCCACGCGTAAAGAATCCGCAGCACGAGCGCCGCGAGGAGAAACGCGCCCGCGAGCCAGCGGTCGGTCCGCGGAATGTCAGGCGCGGACGGGGAATCCATGAAGGGAGGAGCGTCGTGGATTCGTCGTCATCGTCAGCCGGAACGAGAGGGTGAAAGCGGGGTCGGAAAAATTCATGCGGGCGGGCAGGTCGTGCGGGCCGCAGTGAAAGTCCAATGACAAATCTGACCAACGCCCGGTTGCCGGCGCTGGTTACCGCCGCCAAATGAAATTGGACCCGGTCGTGTTTCCTTACTTCCCCCGCCTGCGCGCTGCCAGACCCAGCGCACCTGGAGGTTCAACGGGGAATCACCTGCGAACAGCCGGTTGCCTAGCGCAAACATCCATGCGACAAGACAGTTTTTCCCCTCCACGGGACAGCAAAATCAGCGCGACCGCGCAACGCGACGGCGGGCCATGAAGCCGAGCGCGCCGACTATCAGCAGGCCGAGCGAACCGGGCTCCGGCACCGAGCCAACTCCATGACCGCCAAACGAAGCCAGCAGCTTCGGCGGTTCGGGGGCGAAAGGCAGCCCGTCGCCGAAAGTAACTTCCACCCCATCGGCGATGTTCAGTGCGCCCAGTGTCTGGCTGACGTTGATCTGTGTCGTGGCATTGGCATTGAGCGTGGAGGTGCCTGTGCCAAGGGCGCTGTCGAGCGTGGTGACTCCGCCGTTGGCGTTCAGGATCGCGTAGGTCTGCGTGCCTTTGAGATCGAGGGTGCCATTGCCGATATGGGTCAGCGCCACGCCCGCGCCACCGGTCACGGTGCTGCCGGCGGCGAGGGTGACGGTGTTACCATTGGTGTCGATCTTACCGCCGCCAGCCCCGAGGGTGATGGTGCGGCTCGTCGTCACATTCGCCGCCGCCTGCAGGATGGCGTTGTTATTGATCGTCACCCCGCCGGCCACATTGCCCAGCGCCGCGTTGGCATTGACGTTGAGCGTGCCGGTGTTGATGACGGTGCCGCCGGCATAGGTATTCGCGGCGGTGAGGGCCAGCGTGCCGTTGCCGTTCTTGGTCAGTGCGCCAGCGCCGTCGAAGGAGTTATTCGCCGTCGCGGTGAAGCCGTTGGAATCGAACTTCAGACCACCCGCCTGGATTTCGCTCATCGCCGGGGTGTAGCTGTTAAAGAAGTCGCCCTGGTTCTGCCTGGCCTTCACCGTGCCCCCGTTGAAATTCACGCTCGCCGTCCCGCCGGAGTAGAAAAATGCAGCCGCCTGGATGGTACCGCCATCGAACTGCACGTTACCGGTCGTCCCGGCGTCGGCGGCGACGATGAAGTTTCTGCCGATGGTCATGGTGCCCGCGCTCATCTGGAAGTTGCCCACGGCACTGTCTCGGACACCGATATAGGTATCGACACCTACATTGATAGCCCCGCCCGTGATGGCCAGATTGCCGACGGCATTGTTCTGCCAGCCGACGGTCAGATCGCCGACGGCCGTCAGCGTTCCCCCGCTCTTCGTCACGGTTCCATTGGAACTGCCGACGGTGCCAATGCGGACATTCGCCGCCGTGACCGTGCCATTCGATTGGGTCAGAACTCCGGTCCCGCTATTGAGGCCGACATAAAGCTCATTGTCCGCCGTGACCGTGCTGCCGGCACCGGAGAGGTTATAGGTGCCCATGGCGGTGGACTCCTGCCCGATGCGGACATCGCGATGACTGACCACCGACCCGGCAGTATGATTGACCACACCCGTGGTCCCGCCACCGCCAATCGCGACATAGAAATGGTCGGTATTGGTGGTGATCGTGCCGCCCGTGAGATTGAGGATTCCATGACCGCCATCGTGGCCGACGGTCATCCATGCGTTCGTTGTCACCGAGCCCGCCTGCATGTTCATCGTGCCATTGCCGCCATTGCGGCCGAGGCTGAAGACACCCGCGGTCACCGTGCCGCCATTGACCCCAAAGACACCATTGGCCGAGCCATTGGCACCCACGCGGATTTCTTGGGAGGAAGTAAGCGTGCCGCCGTTATCGACATGCACCTCGCCGGTGCTGGTGCTGTCCCAACCAACGATGATGGGTGAAGCTTGGAAGTCGCCGTTATTCGGCGTGTGGCTGAAAAGCGAGCCCGCTCCGGTGATGTTCAGGTAGCCGGCGGAGCCATTGACTCCCATGTAAACCGTCGCGTCGGTCGTGTCCGTGAATTTGCCACCTGTGCTGATATTCATCGTGCCGGTGGAACCCACTCCACGACCTAGGTCGATCTCGCGGTTGTTACCGCCGGTTTCCTCGATCCAGCCGCCGTGGCTGATGTTCACAATGCCGGTGCCGGACTGCGCGCCGTCATTGGGATCACCGCCGAGGATGAAGCGACCGCTTGTATGGGTCAGCTTCGAGCCGCTGCCATCAACATTGATGACCCCGGTCGCCGTGGGTCCGCCGTCGCGCCCTAGGACGATCCACCAGTTCTGGTTCATCTGACCGCCATTGAGGATGTTCACTACGCCGGTGGAGCCGGTGTGGTAGCCGACCATAAAGTCCTGGCTCGTCCCATCGAGAACCGCGGTGGGTCCATCCACATTGACGGTCCCCGTACCGCCGTAACGGCCGATCTCGGTCCGGCCCTCGATGTTCAGGGTGCCGTTGTTGACATTCACCAAGCCATTCCCATTCGGGTTGGTGCCCACATAGAAGCCATTGGATGACACCGTTCCTCCATTGATAATCACCGTGCCAGTTCCGTTGCCATTGCCCACGTCCAGCGCCCCGGTGCCGGTGGTGGTTCCAGAAAACTGCGTGAACCTTCCGACGGAGCCGACGGAGCCATGACCGACGTTGATCCCTCCGGTATTTATCGTGCCGCCGCTGTTGGTGAACCGCCCATCGGCACCATTCCGCCCGATCATCAAGGTGCCCGAGTTGATCGTCCCGCCGGTCATTACCGCCACTCCGGTGGTCTGGCGCGAATGCCCGTTGTCGTCGACGCCGACGTAAAATTCATTCGCTACCGTGATCGCGCCGCCCGACATATTGAGGTGTCCGTCGCCTCCTTCATGACCAAAGCCGATCCAATTGCCACCATTGATCGTGCCGCCGCTCAGGTTGACCGTTCCCACAGCCGGATTCACGCCGGCGTTGCCATGTCCCACGCGGATGAAATTGGTCGTGGAAACCGCCGCGGTGCCACTGACACTCAGCGTGCCGTGACTGGCGAAGTTGGCATTAAACCCGTTCTCATTTTCCACACCACCAACATTGAATTCGTCGGCGCCGGTGTGCGTGAATGTGGAAGTATCCGACAGACTCAGCAAACCCGTGCCGAACCTGCCGACATACACTCGCCCGCCGCTTACGTTGAACGCCGAGGCCCCAATCATCCTGACCGTTCCATTGCTATTGCCGCCATCAACCCCGAGGATGGTCCACCCACCCGTGGCGTTGAAAGTGCCGCCGTTCATGTTGATGACGCCGATGCCGTTGTGGCCGATCCGGGGATCGACGCCGGCATTGAGCACGCCGCCTGAATTGATGTTGATGATGCCGGACGTGTTGGCGTTGTCGCGACCCACGCTCAATTCGTGACCCACATTGGTCACGACCGCGTTGTTTGAAATAGTGAGCGTGCCCTGGCCCGAGCCGTTCCAGCCATCGATCAGGCCGTTGGTATGGAGCGTAGAGCCCGTGCCATCCACCGTCACATGGCTTACGCTGTTATCATTCTCGCCCAAAGTGAACCATCCGGCATTGGTGTTGATAGAGCCCCCGGCGGTGATGTTGACCGTGCCATTGCCGCCGCCGTTGCCCGTGCGGAAGAAG
>JANXSB010000363.1 GCA_025352865.1 Chthoniobacter sp.
GCGCCGAGGGGCTGACGGTCGGCGAGCTGCGCGCGAAATTCGAGGAGGTGCTGGGGGAGTATTACCGGCGTCCGCGCGTCATCATCACGCCGTCGGAATTGCGGAGTAAGAAATATTTCGTCGTCGGCAAGGTCGTGAACAACGGCGCGTTTTCGATGGAGCGGCCGATCACGGTGATGGAGGCGATCTCTCGCGCGCAGGGCATGGAGACGGGCATCGTGGAGGAAAAAACCGTGGAACTGGCCGACCTTGCGCATTCCTTTCTCGTGCGCAAAGGGCAGCGCGTGCCGGTGGATTTCGAGCGGCTGTTCAACAAGGGCGACATGTCGCAGAACGTGGAGCTGGAGCCGGGCGACTATCTGCACATCGCGTCGTCAGCTTCGAACGATGTCTATGTGCTCGGCGAAGTCATGCGGCCCGGCTTTCAAGGCTACATCCAGGACATGACCGTGCTCGGCGTGATCGCCGCGCGCGGCGGGTACAGCAAATCAGCGTACCGCGAGCGTGTGCTGGTGGTGCGCGGGTCGCTCGGCAAGCCGCAGTTGTTCGTCGTGAATACGAACGACATGCTCAAGGGCCGCGCGAAAAACTTTCTGCTCCAGCCGCGGGACATCGTGTTTGTGAATGCGCGTCCGTGGCTGGCCGCGGAGCAGGTCGTCGATCTGGCGATCACCACTTTTTTCCAAGGCGCGGCCAGCTCGTGGGCGAACCGCAATCTGCCGGACGTGATCACCGCGCCATTCCTGCCGCAGACCAGCTCCGGGCGGGCGCGCGAGCAGAATCTGCGATGATCCGCGCGTTGTTTTTTTCACTCGCGCTAGCGCTGCTCGCGGGCTGCGCGCCGATGGGGCCGAAGTTCACGCCGGGCGCGCATTCGGGGAAGGCGGTCGCGGGGGAATTCAGCAAGGTGAAAACGTCCGGCGGCATCGCGGCGGAGTGGCTCAAGCCGTCGTCGGAGAAGTACCGACTCGGTCCGGGCGACCGGCTGGAAATCGAGATGCTGGAATTTCCCGAGGCGCATCAGCGCTGCCTCGTGCTGCCGGACGGGACGCTCTTTTTTCACACGGTGGCCGGTTTGAAAGTGAGCGGTATGACCGTGCCCGAGTTGAAGGCTGCGCTGGAAAAAGCGCTCGCCGCCGACTACCGCACGCCGCAGGTGGCGGTGATTTTGCGCGAGGCGACGAGCGAGCGCGTGTGGGTGCTTGGGCGGCTGAAGCGGCCCGGCGTTTATCCGCTCGATACGCCGACGACGGTCATCGAGGCGATTGCCAAAGCGGGCGGCGTGGCGTCGGCGCGGTCCTTCGGCATGACCGAGGATCTTGCGGACTTGCGGCACAGCTTTCTCATTCGCGGCGGGAATTTTGTGCCGATCGATTTCACGAAACTTTTCCGCGAGGGCGACATGTCGCAGAACATCTACCTGCGCAATGGCGACTACATTTACCTGCCCTCCGCGCAGGCGCAGAAAGCCTACGTCCTCGGCGCGGTGAATCAGCCAAAGGCCGTGGATTTTGCCGCCGACATGACGCTCATCTCCGCGCTCGCCAGCGCGCAGGGGCTGGCGGCCAGCGCCTATCCGCAGCGCGTGGTGATCGTTCGTGAATCGCTGACCGCGCCGAAGGTGGCGGTCGTGAATTTCAACGACATCGTCTCCGGCAAGGCGAGCGACATCGTGCTCGAACCGCAGGACATCGTGTGGGTGCCGACGAGCCCCTTCGACCGGATCGACAAATATCTCGGCGAAGTCATCTCCAGCTTCGTGCGCACGGTGGCGGCGAATGAAGGCGCGCGCGCGGCGGTGCCGGGCGCGGCGACGGTGCAGCCGACGGTTGGGATCGGCAATTGAGGCGGAGCGCGCGGCTAATTGTAAAAGCTCCACCAGCGCCGGTAGGCGGCGTGGATTTCGTCGGCGGATGCGCTCGCGGGGAGCGCGAGCAGATGCGCGGTGGTGGGGGAGGGGAGTGAGTGGAGCTGCGCGATGAGGGAGCGCTGGAGCGGGGCGCGCGGGTAATCGAACCAGCCGCGCGGCGGGGTGCCGCGGCGGAGGCGATCGCGGAGATGGAGGAGAAAATTGCGCGCGGGCGGAAACTCGGGGAAGAGACGGCCCGGCCACGCGGCGTAGTCGGCGGGAGTGCGAAAGGTGTGGCGCAGACGGATGGATTCGAGCCACAGAAATGTGTCGGTCCAGGTGGCGATGAGTTTGGTCTGACGCTCGCGGAGCGTTTCGGGCGCTGGGTTTTCGTGGCGCGGGTGGAATTTGAATTCGACGGCGGAGGCGTGCCAGTCCTTGAGCTGCGGCCAGTTTGGCGGGGTTTGCGCGAGCGGCTCCGCGAGCCGTTCGTGGCGCGTGCGGCAGGAGAAATGGTAGCGCCCGTTCAGCGCGAGGACGGCATCGGCGAGGGCGAGGCGGACTTTCGCGTGGTTGCGCTCGATGAAGGCGCTGTGCACTTCCGCGCCGGATTGGGCGAGCTGGCGCTGGCAGAAAAAGAGCCCGGTGCCGCGATTGAAAAGCAGCCGCGTCGCTTCGTGCGCGGGGATGAGCGTGGGATCGCGCAGGCGCGGCGGCAGCGCGGCGACGAGCGCGGCGTCGCCCCAGATGAGCCGGTGGGCGGCGAGCAGATCGTAATAAAACATCGAGGGCTCCGCGCCTTGTAGCGCGGCCAGCGTGAGGATTTTGAACTCCACTTCGATCTCGATTTCCGACTCGCCGCGATGCGCCTCCTCATGGCACCAGCGCCCGGCGTCGCTCGCGGCGGACGCGTCTTTCAGGACGAGGTAAAACTCGAGGTCGTTGTAGAGCCTGGCAGGCTCGGTGGCCGACGGCTGAAACACGCCGCCCTCACCCCGGCCATAACCGCCCGCAAGCAGAAGAAACGCGACCTTTTCGCAAAACGCCTGACCGCCCAGCGCGCGACCCAGCGCAGCGAGATAGCGGTCGAGCTTTTCGTGCAGCTCGGGATGCCCACCGGGAAAATACCGCCCGGCCTCCACGGTCAGCTTTGGATGTCAAAAATGCGGTGGAGCCGGAGCAACTCGATCACCGCCTGCACGGGCGGGCGCACATGGGTGAGCGTGACGCCGGGTTTTTCCGCGGGCAGCCGCTTATGCACGCTGAGCAGGGCACCGATGCCGGAGCTGTCCAAAAAGTCCACCGCGCTGAGATCGATGACCAGGCGCTCGACGGTCGGTTTCCAGACGGCGGCGCATTCGGCTTTGAAATCCGCGGCCGCGGCAGCGTCGAGCCGGGCCACTTTCACCCGCAGGTGCAGGGTTCCGTTGCTGAAGTTTTCTTCAAGGGTTTTGGGCATGTGCACGCGATTTGCTGAATGAGCGGCATTACTCACAAATGCGAAACGCTCCGCAATGAATATCTTGTTCGCCCATGAAACTCTCGGGAGTTTCGGCGGAGCCGAGAGCAATCTCCTGGCGACCGCCACGGAATTGCGTGCGCGCGGACATCGCGTAGGCCTGCTCACGCAGAAACGCTCGGGCAAGGGCGAGACTGCGTGGGAGGAGCTTTTCGGCGGGAATCTTTACTGGCTCATGGACGGCGTCGCGCGGGCCACGGCGGCATTCCGTCCGGACGTGCTCTACATGCACAAATGGGAGGATCAGCCGAGCATCGAGGCGCTGCTGCGCGGCGACGGCCCGCTCGTGCGGATGGTGCATGACCACGACATCTACTGCCTGCGGAGCTACCGCTACAATCCGCTGACCCGCCAGCCCTGCACGCGTGCGGCGGGGCTGCATTGCGTGGTGCCGTGCCTCGCGCCGGTCAAACGCCGGCGCGGCGGCATCGTGCCGATTCGCTGGGTGGGATATTTTTCCAAGCAGCGCGAGATCGCGCTGAGCCGGCGCTTTGACCGCTGCATCGTGGCCACGGAATTCATGCGCGGCGAACTGCGCGTGAATGGCTTCGACGAGCAGCGCATCGCGATCATTCCGCCCGTGCCGCCGCCGTCCGCGGAGCCGCTTCGCAGCAGCTTTTCCGAGCGAAATATGGTGCTTTTTGCCGGCCAGATCATCCGGGGAAAAGGCGTGGACGTGCTCCTGCGGAGTCTCGCGAAAGTGCGCGGGCGTTTCGAGGCGGTCATCGTCGGCGAGGGGCATCACCGCGCGGCGTGCGAAAAGCTCAGCCGCAAGCTGGGGCTGGAGGAGCGGGTGAAGTTCACGGGCTTTCTGCCGCCGTCGGAACTCAAGGAATTCTACCGCGAAACTTCTGTCGTCGTGGTGCCGTCGGTGTGGCCCGAGCCGATGGGGCTCGTGGGGTTGGAGGCGATGCGCGCGGCGCTGCCGGTGGTGGCGTTCGATGCGGGCGGGATCAGCGCGTGGCTGCGCGACGGCGAGAATGGGTTCCTCGTGCCGCCCATGAATACAGTGCAGTTTGCACAGCGCCTCGACGAGCTGCTGGCGGACAAAACTTTGGCGCGGACGATGGGCCAGCGTGGCTTGGAACTCGTAACGCGCGATTTCGATTTCGGGCGCTACATCGGCGCGCTGGAGGACTTGTTCGCGACGGTCGCGAGCGAGCGCCGCCGGTTGCACGCCGCATGAAAACGCGCGCCTACGTCATCGCGATCGCCGGCGGGAGCGGCTCGGGCAAATCCTGGTTGGCGGCGCATCTCCAGAAAAAGCTCGGACGGCGCGCGACCATGCTCGCGCAGGACTGGTATTACAAAGACCGCACGGGCGTCGATCCGGCCGCGGAGCGGAAGCTGAATTTCGATCATCCGCGCGCCATCGAGCAGAAGCTTTTCATCCGGCATCTCGATGCGCTCCGCAGCGGGCAACCCGTCGCGCGTCCGCTCTACGACTACGCCACGCACCTCCGCAGCGCCGACACCCGGCCCGTGGAAGCCGCACCCATCGTCATCGTCGAAGGTCTCTTCCTGCTCCACGACGCGCGGCTGGCGGAACGGTTCGACGATTCGATCTTCGTCGATGTGCCCGCGGACATCCGGCTCATCCGCCGCATCCGGCGCGATGCGGCGCAGCGGGCCATCGATCTCGGCGAGACCCTGCGCCTTTACGAAACGTTCGTCCGCCCGATGCACGAACGTTTCATCCAGCCGTCCGCGGCGCGTGCGCGCAAGGTCTGGCATCCGCTCGAGGAGCGCGGTTTTCCCCGGCAGCTTTGGCAGCAACTCAAAAACGTATGATGGAATCCAACTCCCAAGACCTCGTCGCCTATTGGTCCAAAGCCGGAACGCGCCGCGGACGCGCGCTGCTCATGACTCGGCTGTGGCTGAAATCGGCGATCTGGCGCGGCGTGCTCGCCGGCTCGCTGCTGATCAAACACGGCCTCGACATCCTCGCCGGCACCGCCGGGCTGCTCGCGCTTTCGCCGCTGCTCCTCACGGTCATCGCGCTGATCAAGCTCGAAGACCGCGGGCCGATCTTTTTCCAGCAAAAGCGCGTGGGTCTGCGCGGGCGGCTTTTCGGCATGTGGAAATTCCGCTCAATGGTGATCAACGCCGACAAGCTGAAGGACACGCTGCTGGCGCAGAACGAGATGAAGGGCGGCGTGACTTTCAAAATGAAAAACGACCCGCGGATCACGCGCGTCGGCAAATATCTGCGCAAATTTTCCATCGATGAAATGCCGCAGCTTTGGAACGTGCTCCACGGCGAGATGTCGCTCGTGGGCCCGCGTCCGCCGGTGCCGCGCGAGGTCCAGGAATACAGCGTGGAGGAGCGGCAGCGCCTGCTCGCGAAGCCCGGCCTGACCTGCTTCTGGCAGGTCGGCGGGCGCAGCGACATCGACTTCAACGGGCAGGTGCGGCTCGATGTGGAATACATCAAATCGCGCAGCCTGTGGCTCGACATCAAACTGCTTTTCAAGACCGTGCCTGCGGTGCTGCTCGGGAAGGGCGCCTACTGACGCATGACGATCACCGCACCCGCCACGGGCGGCCCGAAGCCGCAGACGATTTGGAAATTGCTCGCGCCGGATTGGAGCGCGCTGGACACGGTCTGGCGCAATCCCGCGCCCTTCGTGCTCTGGCCGGTCGGGCACCAGGCGCTGCTCGCGCACTGGATGGATGAAGCGGTGCGGCGCGGCGTCGAGACGGTCGAGCTGCACGTTGCGGACCGCCCGGCGGAAGTGCGCGCGCTGCTCGAAGGCGGTGCCTACTGGTCGCGCCGTCTGCGCGTGATCCCGATCGCGCGGGACGCCGATGCTCCCGCCGACGCGCTGCGCCTGAGCGGTCTGCCGGGCGATCCGTACGACGCGACGCCCGCCGACGGGCGCGAGCTTTTGCAGCATTGGTTCGCTTTGCAAAAACGCTGGCTGGCGCGGCGCAGCGAAGGGCCGGTGACGCTCGACACGCGGCACAGCTCCGGCGGGTGGATCGGGGTGCAGGCGAAGGTGCATCCCTCGGCGAAACTCACCGCGCCGTTTTGGATCGGCGCGCACGCCGTGGTCGGCGCGGGCTGCGAGATCGGGCCGGATGCGCTCATCGGCGCGCACTCGGTGCTCGATGAAAATGTCGCGGTGCGGCAGGCGTGCGTGGTCAGCCGCACGTATCTCGGGCGCAATACGGAACTCGTCCGCGCCGCCGCCACGGGCGGAACGCTCCTCGATCTCGAGCGCGGCTGCCGCGCGGACATTGCGGAGCGTTTCATTCTCGGGCCGGTCGCGGCGGATGCGCGCGGGGCGTCCCTCGTCCAGCGCGGCGTCGCGCTCGTGCTGTATGCGCTGCTCGCGCCGGTCGCGAAACTTTGGTGCCGCGCGTGGGACGCGCAGGAAGTGGCGGTGCCGGACGGTGCGACGATCCGGCTGCGCACCGGAAACGCCGGGCCGCTCTGGGTGCGGCGCTGGCCGTGGCTCGCGGAAATCGCGCGCGGGCATTTGCGCTGGGTCGGGATTCTCCCGCGCGCCGAGGCCGCTTGGAGTTCCATGCCGGCCGAACTGGCCGCGCCGCTGCGCGCGTCGGAGCCGGGTGTTTTTTCGCTCGCGGATGTTCACGGTTGCCACGACCCCGCCGATCCCGAAGAGTGGATTCACGCCGTTTACCAGGCGCAGCGCGCTGATCCGCAGGTGACGGCCACTGTCCTGAAAAGCGTTTGGAGGATTGCATGGTTCAAGACTGCGAACACGCCCTGCTGACTTACGCCGAGTTTGCCGAATGCGAGATCGGTTCCGATCTCGCGCTGGTGTCCGTCGCGCTGGGAAAATTCCGTCTCGCGTGCCTGCACAACGGGCTCGGGGAGGAGCGCTGGCGCGAGGTGGAGCTGGCCACTGCCGAGGGCTTGAACAACGCCATCATGCACGGCGGCGGCACCGCGGACGATCTCGTCCGGCTGCGCTGGAACTGGACCGGCGAGGTCCTGGAAGTCCGCATTTTTGACTCCGGCGATTTCGCACCCTCCGACCTGCTCCCGCCCGGTCTGCCGGCGGATCCCCTGGCCGAAAGCGGACGCGGCGGATTCCTCATCGCCGCGATGATGGACGAGGTCGTGGACGAGATGTGCGAGGGCCGGCATTGCCTGCTCATGCGCAAGCGTGTGGGGGAAAAAGCGCCGCCGCGCGAACAGACCGCGGAAACCGGCGCGCTGATCGCCGCGATGACCGAGGACCTTAGCAACAGCTACGAGAATCTCGCCACCTTCTACCGCTTCAGCGAAGAGCTGGCGACCGCGACTTCGTTCGACGATTTCATGCGGCGCGCGCTCCACCGGCTGGTCAAGTGGGCGCAGGCGGATGAAGTGCAGGTGAGCCTTGATGACGAGGGCAGCCTTGCGCTTTCGTACTATCACGGGCCGGAGGAGCGGGTCATCAGCCGGGCCGACGGGCACGTCACGCTGACCGCGCTCACGCCGCGCAAGGACACGCTGGAGATGCGCGCCTTTCGCGGGGATGCCGGCTCCACGGTGGAGGAGTGCGCGAGCCTCGCGCGCCACGATCCGCTGTGGCGGGAGACGGGCATCGCGTGTGTGTGCCCGGTGCTGTTTCAGGGCGCGCCCATCGGCGTCGTCTCGATCATCCGGCGCAAGGCGGAGCCGCATTTCAGCGCCGCGCAAATCCACCTCGTGCGCGCCGTCGGGGACTTCCTCGGCATCGCCCGCACCACGGCCATTTTGCAGGAGCAGCGGCAGACGCAGCAGCGCGCGATGCGCGAGCTGGAGATCGCCTCGGAAATCCAGCAGTTGCTGCTCCCGCGCTTTTTTCCGACCAGCGCAAAGTCGCGGATTTTCGGCATCTCGCAGGCGGCCACGGAAGTCGGCGGCGACTACTTCGACGTGCTGCCGATCGGCGAGCGCGGCGTGCTCGTGGCCATCGCCGATGTGATGGGTAAAGGGCTGCCCGCGGCGCTGCTCGCCACGGTCCTGCGCGCCACCATTCGCGCGCGGCTCGACCTCGCTGCCGAGCCTGGCCGGCTGCTCAGCGAGATCAACAGCCAGCTCATTCCCGACCTCGCGAAGCTCGACATGTTCATCACCGCGCAGCTCGCGTTTCTCTGCCACGAAACCGGCCGGCTCATCTACGCGAGTGCCGGGCATTGCCCGATCCTGATGTACCGCCGCGGCAGCGCCGCGGCCGAGCAGAAGGCTGCGGGAGGAATCCCGCTCGGCGTGCTCACCGATGCCGCCTACGACTCGACGTACGAGTCGGTGAAAAGCGGGGACCGCTTCGTTTTCCTCACCGACGGGCTGTATGAAGTGCATTCGCCCGCCGGCGAAATCCTCGGGCTCGACCGCGTCGCGGCGAAGATTCCAGCGCTGTGGGAAGGTTCACCCGCCAGCTTTTGCCGCGGCCTGCTGGATTTTGTGCGTGTCCATTCGGGAGGCGTTCCGGCCACGGACGACCGCACCTTGCTGACCCTCGAATGCTTATGAGCGTCCCGAAGCAAAAAACCGTCCTCGTGGCCGATGACCAGCCGCACATCGCGGAAGTCGTGCGCCTGAGCCTCGAGCGTGCGGGGTGCCGGGTGAAAACCGCCTCCAGCGGACTCGAGACCTTGCGCCAGGCGCTGGCCGAACCCATCGATCTGCTCATCATCGACGTGACCATGCCCGACATGAACGGATTTGAAACGCTGCGCCTGCTGAAACAAATCCCGGACAATGCGAGCGTGCCCGTGATCATCCTCACCGGCAGCGGCGACGCGAAAGTCCGCCGCGAGGCCGAACAGCTTGGCGTCGCCGCTTTTCTCACGAAACCTTTCAGCCCGACGGAACTCGAGCGGCGCGTGCAAAAAATTCTCGGAACATGAAAACAGCATCGCTCGACCTTTTCATCTTTGCGGACGCGCTCGGCTGGACGCAGGCGCAGAAGCGCGGATTCCTCGCCGACCTCTTTCCGCACCGCGCACCGTGCGAGACGATCTTCGGCTACTCCGCCTCGTGCGACCCGAGCATCCTCACCGGCGAGCTGCCCGCGAAGCACGGACACTTTTCGTTTTTCGTCCACGGGCCGGAGTGCTCGCCCTTCCGCTGGGCGCGGTATTTCGGCTGGCTGCCGCAGCTTTTCGCGGCGCATCACCGCGTGCGCAACCGCGTCTCGCGCTGGGTCGCGCGGCGCAATGGCTACACCGGATATTTCCAGCTCTACAGCGTCCCGTTTTCCAAGCTGCCGCACCTCGATTACACCGAGAAGCGCGACATCTACCTGCCCGGCGGAATCAATGGCGGACAGCCGACGATCTTCGAGCATTGGGAAAAATCCGGCGTCCCGTGGACGCGCTCCGACTGGCGCGCGGGCGACGCCGCCAACATCGCGCACCTCAAGTCCGAGATCGCGCGCGGCGACGTGCGCCTCGCCTACCTTTTCACCGCCGGGCTCGATGCGACAATGCACGCGCACACCACGGACTCCGCCGAGACCACCGCGGCCTTCGCCAAATTCGAGCGCTGGGTGCGCGAAATCCACGACCTCGCGACGCAGCACTATCGCGAAGTGCGGATGCACCTTTTCAGCGATCACGGCATGACCGACACCACGCGCGTCAGCCGCATGATGGTCGATTTTGAAAAGGCCGGCTTCATCTACGGCCGCGATTACGCCGCGGTCTGGGATTCCACGATGGCGCGGTTTTGGTTTCCCGGCGGCGAGCCCGTGCGGACGCGGATTCGCGAGTGGCTCGCGCAGCGCGATGAAGGCCGCATCGTCACCGCCGCCGAACTCGAATCGTGGGGCTGCCTTTTCCCCGACCACCGTTACGGCGAGCTTTTCTACCTGCTCGCGAACGGCTGCATCTTCGCCCCGTCCTTTATGAACCGCTCGCGCGTCCCCGGCATGCACGGCTTCGATCCCGCCGAGCCCGATAGCAAAGCCTGCTGGCTGACCACGCACCCCGTCGCCAACTCGCCCGCGCGGATCAACGAAATCTTTCATGTGATGAAAGCCGCCGCTGCGTCCATCGACGTCCCGATCACCGGCCCGCAGGTGCATGACTTGGTGGGGAAAGTGGCGTGATTCCCCCTCGTTCCGAAACTCTGTTTCGGAACGCACCGATCCGCGAAACTCTGTTTCGCCGCGCGTCGCCTCAAGGCCACACCTCACCCGCGCGGAGCACGCGGCAGGGCTGCCGGAGCCGCGCGCATTCGGGGAGGAAAAGGTCGCGCGGATCGGCGGTGTTGAAGGCGAACATCTCGTAATGGCACGGTACCACGCACCGCGCACCGATGGCGTGCGCGAGCTGCGCGGCCTCGCGTCCGTCGAGGTTTCCCGCCACGCGGCGCTCCGGCGCGTGCCCGTTGATCGGCAGCAGCGCGAGGTCGATGGGCGCAAAGGCGCGCAGCTTTTCCGCGAGCCCGTCGTAAAGCAGCGTGTCGCCCGAGTGGTAGATCGTCCACCGCCCGCAGCGGATGACGCAGCCGAGAAACTGGTGCCGTCCCGCCGCGTCGCGCGTGAGTTCATTGTGCGCTGCGGCGATGCCGTGAAACGTGAACGCGCCCACCGTGGCGCTCGCGCCATCATCCAGCCCCACCGGCCCGGAGACGCTGATGCCAAGCCGCTCCGCGACGAATGCGCGGTTCGCCTCGGGAATGACCAGCCGCGCCTGCGGATTCGCCGCGAGCAGCGGGCGCAGCGTCTCCGCATCGAGATGATCGGTGTGGTTATGGCTCGACGTGATGACCTCGATTCCCGTCAGCCGCTCCGGCGCGATCACGCGCTCCGTCATGCGGATGTGCGGCTTGTCGGTGGCCGCATATTTTTTCGTCAGCGAGTCCGAGAGGTACGGATCGAGCAGCGCCAAGTGCCCGCCGCAACGCACCAGAAACCCGCTCTGCCCCAGCCACCACACGCGCAGTTCGTCCGGCGTCGCGGGCGGCTGCGCCACTTCGGCGAAAAAGGCGTCGTCTTGCAAAAAGGGACGGATCACAAACCCAGCTCCGCGCGCACGAGCTTCACTCCTGAGACCATGTTCGCGAGCTTTTGCCGCGCGGCCCAGCGCGCGGTCTGGCTGAGGCCGCAGTCGGGCGCGAAGGACAGCCGCTCAGCCGGCGCATGTTCGAGACAGTGCCGCACGCGCGCGGCCACTTCCTCGGGCGTCTCGATGAAGTAGCTCTTCACGTCGATGATCCCGACGGCGACATGCATGCGCTTCGCGATTTCGCCGATGATCGCGATCTCGGAAAACTCGCGGCTCGCCATTTCGAGATGCACCTCGTCGAGCGTCATGTCGAGAAAGGCGGGGAACATCGGCGCATAGCGGCGCAAGCCCACGGCGCGGCCTTTGAAATTGCCGAAGCAGAGATGCGTCGAAAGCCGGCATTTTCCGACGATGGGCTCGACGGTGCGGTTGAAAATGCCAATGAACTTTTTCGGATCCTCGCGGTGCGCGTAGCAGCTCATCGAGGGCTCATCGACCGTGATCTCCGTGCAGCCTGCCACGACCAGCGCCTCCAGTTCTGCGCGCACGATCGGCAGCAGCGCTTCGGTCAGCGCGTAACGGTCTTTGTATTGGGCGTTGG
>JANXSB010000415.1 GCA_025352865.1 Chthoniobacter sp.
CTCCTCGTCGTTCGTTCCGCCCTCGTTGTTCGTCATCGTGTTGCGATGAAAGGCGGTCGCCGTGAGCTGTTCGTCCGTCGCGTTCGGGAGCAGGTCGCCGGCGATTTGCTCGATGGTGAACTGGTCGAACGGCTTGTTCGCATTGAACGCGCGGATCACGTAATCGCGATACGGCCAGATCGTCCGCAGCGGATCGTCCGCGTAGCCCGCCGAGTCCGCGTAGCGCGCGAGATCGAGCCACATCCGTCCCCAATGTTCGCCATAGGCCGGCGACGCCAGCAGCCGGTCCACCAGCCGCTCATACGCGCCCGGTGCCGCGTCATTCACAAACGCCTCCGCCTCCTCCACCGTCGGCGGCAGCCCCGTGAGATCGAGCGCCGCCCGCCGCACGAGCGCCGCGCGCTCCGCCTCCGGCTGCGGCTTGAGCTTCTCCGTTTCGAGCCGCGCGAGGATGAAGGCGTCGATGGGATTGGTGCTCAGTGCCCAGTGCGGAGTGCTCAGTGCGGAGTGCTCAGTGCCCGGTTTTTGCGCACTCGCGCCCCCCGCCGACTGACCACCGATCTTCGGCGGCTCCGCGCGCTGCGGCTTCACATACGACCAGTGCTGCGCAAACTTCCCGCCACCCTTCACCCACGCCGTCAGCAGTTCCACCTCGCGGGCCGTCAGCTTCTTCCCCGACTTCACCGGCGGCATCGCGTCGTCCTTGTCCACCGTGGTGATCCGCGCGACCAGCTCGCTCCGCTCCGGCTGCCCCGGCACCACCGCCGCGCTCCCGCCGAGATCCGCGCGCGAGCCTTCCTCCGTATCGAGCCGCAAGCCGCCGCTCCCCTCCTTCCCACCTTTGCGCTCATCGCCATCCGGTCCGTGGCATTTGAAGCAGGAGTTGGAAAGGATTGGCCGGATTTCGCGCTGAAAATCCGGCCCCGTCTCCGCGCCGATGCAGCACGGGCCGGCAACGAAGCAGAGCAATGAAAAACGCAGTGGAGACATCGCGGAAAAGGGTGGTGCGCTTTTACAATCTCCGCACCCGGTATTTCTTGGCCCCGCCGCCCTGCACATTACACCGCCGCCGCAATCGCCTCGCCCATCTCGCGCGTGCCCACGCGGCACGTTCGCCGAGCGATTAGCGGAGCATCATCGCGGCGGAGAGGATTTGCGCGATGGAGTTGGCTCCCCCCTTCCCCGCTCGCCGCCGGCACCACCTTTTCCGCCTCCGTCTTCCCCTCCGAACCCGGCGCACCGCCCGGCCAGAGCAGAATTTCCGCCTCACCCGCAAAGGCGGACGCAGCGGCGAAAAGGCATGCGAGAAGGAGTCGGGGAGTCTTCATGGGGATTGCATAACATCCGTCATGCGATACGGAAGCCCCAATCCTCCGCGCCACACTTTGCCTTGAATCCCAAAGTCTGGAGGCGAAAACGGTGAACACCGAGAGCGTTCCAAGCACACCGGTGGTGGCGGTGCAGTTTGCTGTGCTACACGCTCCGGGAGTTTCATTGACAGCCCACACCCGCACTCTATTTTCAGCGCCCTGAACGCGACCGGGCGGGTGACCCGCTCCTTTCCGAACCGCATTTTTTCCAGCGCCAAACAGCCCATCGGTATGTCCCAAAAAATTCTCGTCATCGACGACAGCCTCGCCGCCTCCAAGCTCACCGAGGCCGTGATCGCGCAGAATTTTCGCAACATCGACGTCCTCGTCGCCCAGCGCGGGGCCGATGCCTTCGAGCGCTTCCACCTCGCCCAGCCCGAGCTCATCCTGCTCGACGAAACCATGCCCGACATGGACGCCGAGGCCATCTGCTACCGGCTACTCAATGACCCCGCGACCGCGAAAGTGCCCGTCGTCCTCATGGCCACGAACGGCAATGGCGACAGCATTGTGGATCGCTACACGAATGTGGTGAAAGTGCTCACGAAGCCCGTCACGCCGGACGCTCTCATCGAACTCGTCGGCGCGACGCTCGCGAAAGCCCGGCCCAATGCGAACCCCGCGCGGCAGCTCCTTTTCCACGATCCATCGCGCACAGTCTTCAGCGGCCACACCGCGTTTTTCTCGCTGCGCAGCGCGCTGCAAATGGCCTACGGCGACCAGCTCACCGGCGTCCTCCGCTTTTTCCTCAACCGCAACCCCATCGAGCTATTCATCAACAAAGGGCGCTTCCTTTTCGCCACCACGCGCAACGTGCAGCTCTACTGCAAGGAGTCGCCCGCGATCCTCTCCTCGTCCTCGCTCGGCCTCATCATGGAGGCTCAGGTCAATCAGGCCGCGACCGGCTGTCCGCTTTTCCTCCACCTCTCCTCGCGCAACAGCTTCCCG
>JANXSB010000174.1 GCA_025352865.1 Chthoniobacter sp.
TCTTTGTTGATCGTCGGCGTGCGGCCAAACTCGCCCCACACCACGACCGACACGTCCTTTTCCAGCCCGCGTTCGCGCAGGTCGGTGAGCAGCGCGGTGAGTCCCTGATCGAGCAGCGGCAAGTCCTGGCGAAGCGCGCCGAAGTTATCCCCATGATGATCCCACCGGCTGAACGCGACCGTCACGCAACGCGCGCCAGCTTCCACCAGACGCCGTGCGGCGAGGAAGTGCTCCATCATTTTCGGCCCGCCGTCGTCGCGGTTTTTTGGGTCGCCTTTGCCGTAGCTGGCGACCACGCGCGGGTCTTCCTTCGAGATGTCGAGCGCGGTGAGCAGCTTGCTGGAGGTGAGCACGCCGAAGGCCTGCTGGTTGAAAGTATCGAGACCGTCCATCACGCCGCTCGCGTCAACGTCGCGGCGGAAATGATCGAAGCCCGCGAGCAGCGAGCGCCGGTCGGCGAGCCGGTCGAGGGTCACGCCGTTGAGCGTCATGTCCTCGACTGCGCCGCCTTTGTTTGGCTGGAAAGGCGCGTGCGCCACGCCGAGGAAACCGGGATCGCCTGAGTTCGCCCACGTCATTGCGCCCATCTTCGGCGCGAGCCCCACGAACGACGGCACGGCCGGATCGACCGCTCCCTGCAACTTCGAGATCGTCGAGCCCAGCGACGGCCATCCCCCCGGCGGCTGCGCCTTGAACGACCTCCCCGACAGGCATTGGAAAGCGTCGTGCCGCTCGTCGCAGTTCACCATCGAGCGGATGAGCGTGCAGCGATCCATCATCTGCGCGAGCCGCGGCATGTGCTCGGTGATCTGGATGCCCGCGACGTTGGTGTTGATCGGGCGAAACTCCCCGCGCACTTCCGACGGCGCGTCCATTTTGAGATCAAAAATGTCCTGATGCGACGGCCCGCCCGGCAGGAAAATCATGATGACCGCCTTGTGCGCCCGTCTTTCCCCCGACAGCGCCTGCGCCCGCAGCACCTGCGGCAGACTCAGCCCGCCGAGCGCGAGCCCGCCGATGCGGAGGAAATCGCGACGGGAAAATCCGTCGCAAAATTTCCCGCGTGCGGTGCCGTGGATGGTGAGCATGGCTTGGAGAGGGGCGGTGAGGTGAAAGTGATTTACCAGAAGACCGTGGGCGGTCGAATTACTTAGGCGAGGAGGGGAGGGGATGAGGGTTGGACTCCCTCGCGGCCTTTGATCGTTTCGACTGCCGCCCTCAGCCGCGCGAGCAGCACATCGGCTGAGCAAACTCCATGAGGACGCGTCCTTTTTTTGGCGCATCGCTTGACCGCTTCGGCACGCCCGCTAGTCTCCGGCCTCTCCCGACCCGCGACCCGAGTGAAGCACCACAAACCTACCCACGAGTGCGGCGTTTTCGCCGTTTTTGGCCACCCGAACGCCGCCGTCCTGACCTACTACGGACTGTTCGCTTTGCAGCATCGCGGGCAGGAGAGCGCGGGCATCGTCACGGCCAATGGGCCGAATACGCCGTTCGTCCGGCATGTGGCCATGGGCCTTGTTTCGCAGGTTTTCACGCCGCCGGATTTGGAGCGGCTGAAAGGCACACGCGCCATCGGCCATGTGCGCTACTCGACCACGGGATCGAGCAACCTGACGAACGCGCAGCCGCTCACCGTTGATTGCGCGCGCGGCCAGCTCGCCATCGGGCACAATGGCAACCTCGTGAACGCCGGCGTGCTGCGCGACGAACTCGAACAGCGCGGCTCCATTTTCCAAACGACCGTCGATAGCGAGATCATCCTGCATCTCCTCGCGCAGCCGCTGGAAACGAGCAGCGTGCTCGGGGCGCTGCGGAGGATTCAGGGCGCGTTTTCACTCGTGCTGATGAGCGAGCAGCAGATCATCGGCGTGCGCGATCCCTTCGGCTTCCGCCCGCTCTCGCTCGGCAAGCTCGACGGAGCCTACGTGCTCTCGTCGGAAACGTGCGCCTTCGATCTCATCCACGCGGAATTCATCCGCGAGATCGAGCCGGGCGAAGTCGTCATTATCGACGAAACGGGCGTGCGCTCGGAGTTTCCGTTCAAGGCGGAAAAGCGCGCGTTCTGCATGTTCGAGTACGTCTATTTCGCGCGGCCCGATTCGATCATCAACGACATCAACGTGGCCCGCGTCCGCACCGCGATGGGCCGCGAACTCGCCCGCCTCCACCCCGTCGAGGCCGACCTCGTCGTGCCCGTGCCGGATTCGGGGAATTACGCCGCGCTCGGCTTCGCGGAGGAGCTGGGGATTCCCTACAACCACGCCTTTGTCCGCAACCACTACATCGGCCGCACCTTTCTCCAGCCCACCCAGCTCATCCGCGATTTCAACGTGCGCGTGAAACTCAACCTCATCAAGGAGGCCGTGCATGGAAAGCGCGTCGTCGTCGTCGATGACTCGATCGTCCGCGGCACCACTGCCCGCGCCCGCGTGGTGAACCTGCGCGAGGCCGGGGCCGCGGAAGTCCACATGCGCATCTCCTGCCCGCCGCACAAGAACGCCTGCCACTACGGCATCGACTTCCCCGACCCGGAAAAGCTCCTCGCCAACCAATGCACCCTCGACCAAATCCGCGACTATCTCGG
>JANXSB010000434.1 GCA_025352865.1 Chthoniobacter sp.
CTTCCGCCGCCGCGGCAAAAATCCAAGCCGTCGCCGCCGCCGGACGCGAGGTGCGCCGCATCCGCGCCGAAGCCTTGCCGAAAATGAAAGGCGGCCTGCGCGCCCTCTACCGCACCCTCGAACTCCCCGGTGCCAACCCCCTCAAAGCCGCCCACGCCGCCCTCGATGCCGCCGTCCTCGCCGCCTACGGCTTCAACCCCGAAGCCGACCTCCTCGCCCAACTCCTCACCCTCAACCGCGAAGTCGCCGCCCGCCTCACCCGCGCCGAACCCGTCACCGCGCCCGGCATCCCTCAAGGATTCTCAGACCTATCCAGTCTTATCACCGAAGACTGCATCCGCGCCGTTTAACGCACACGAAAGCACGGCCACGTTTCCCGTAGCGACCTCCGGCAGCCGTGAGGCGCGCGGCACGCCGCCCACGGCGAGAAATCCGCCTCGACAGGGGCGGGGTCTCCCGTGAGATTTCCGGCCCATGAGCAAGCCCGTCATCCCGGTGGAAATCCGCACTGTTCTCCCGTTCAATTCCGGGCGGGCGGTGTTCATCGGCAATGACGACAAAGTGTTTGTGATCTACGTGGACGAGAGCGTGGGCGCGGCCATCTCCATGTTCATGAACGAGACGCCCAAGGAGCGCCCGCTCACGCACGATCTCATCGGCCATCTCCTCGCCGCGCTGGGCGCGAAAGTGGAGCGCGTCATCATCAACGACCTCAAGAGCGAGACGTATTTCGCGCGGCTCATCATCAGCGCGGAGAACGAGCTGTTTGAAAAAAAGATCGTCGAGCTCGACGGTCGTCCCAGCGACTGCATCGCCCTCGCCATCGCCCAGCGCGCCCCCATCTACGTCAGCCGCGATGTGTGGGACGAAGTCGAGGACCGCAGCGACGTGCTGCGCCACCTCGAGGAAAACGGCCCCGAGGGCGAGGCCGAAAAATAGTCGCGCGGAGCAATTTTAAGCAGCCTGCGGAACAAGGACCGGTCGCGTCGCCCACAGGCGGCGCGGCGGGTCGTGCATCCGCCATTTTAAGAACCACCCAACACCACCATGAGCACCGTCAAAGCCTACGCCGCCACCGCCGCCGGAAAACCACTGGAACCATTTGAGTTCGACCCCGGCGCGCTCGGGGACGAGCAGGTGGAGATCGCGGTGAGCCATTGCGGAATGTGCCACTCGGATCTCTCGATGTGGCAGAATGGCTGGGGCATGACGGCGTATCCGTTTGTGCCGGGGCATGAGGTCGTCGGCACCATCGTGGCTGCGGGGGATCATGTGAAGAAGGTGAAGGTGGGCCAGCGCGTGGGGCTGGGCTGGTATTCGCAGAGCTGCATGGCCTGCCCGCAGTGTCTCGGCGGGGATCACAATCTTTGCGCGACGGTCGAGGGGACGATCGTGCATCGGCATGGCGGCTTCGCCGATCGCGTGCGCTGCCACTGGGCGTGGGCCGCGGTGTTGCCGGAGGGGCTCGATCCGGCGAAAGCGGGGCCGCTTTTCTGCGGCGGGATCACGGTCTTCAATCCGCTCGTGCAGTGCGGCGTGCAGCCGACGGATCGTGTGGGTGTCGTCGGCATCGGCGGGCTCGGGCACCTCGCGCTGAAGTTTCTCCGCGCGTGGGGTTGCGAGGTCACGGCCTTCACCTCCAGCGAATCGAAGCGCGAGGAGGCGCTCGGGCTCGGCGCACACCACGTCGTCAGTTCGCGCGACTCCGCGCAGCTCGGCAAAATCGCGGGCTCGCTCAATTTCATCCTCTCGACCGTGAACGCGACGATGGACTGGCAGGCGCTCATCGGCGCGCTCGCCCCGCGCGGGCGGCTGCACACGGTCGGCGCGGTGGCCGAGCCCATCAGCCTCGCGGCCTTCCCGCTGCTCTCGGGGCAGAAATCCCTCTCCGGCTCGCCACTCGGCAGCCCGGCGACCACGCAGACGATGATCGAGTTCTGCGCCCGCCACAGCATCGCGCCGACGGCGGAGTTCTTCCCGATGTCGCGCGTCAACGACGCCTTCGAGCATCTCCACGCCGGCAAGGCGCGCTACCGCATCATCCTCGAAAACGATCTCGGCTGAAATCGCGAGCGCGCGAGTTGGGCGACCTTGGCTTTTTCAACGCAGAGACGCAGAGACGCGGAGAGCGCAGAGAAAGACCGAAGCATTCCCCACGATGAAAGAACCTCTGCGTTAAAAATAAAAACTCCTCCGTTTGCACCTGGCGCGCTCCACTCCGAGATCGCTCTTTGCAAACCGCGTGCGCGAAAATAAAACGCCATCCCACCATGCGCATCCTCCGCCACTCCGACGCCGATTTTTCCACCGCCCTCGCCGCGCTGAAACGCCACGCCGAGGCGCATCCGCAAGTACGCGAGACGGTGGCGAAGGTGCTGCATGCCGTGCGCACCGAGGGGGATTCCGCAGTGCTGGAATTCACCGAGCGCTTCGGCGGGCCGCGGCTCACCGCGAAGCAACTGCGCGTGACCGGCAAGCCGCGCGTGGATGGGGCGACGAAAGAGGCGCTGGCCACCGCGCGAGCCAACGTCCTCGCTTTCGCCCGCAAGAGCCTGCGCGAAAACTGGACGATGAAAAACGCGCAGGGCGCGACCGTGGGCGAGCGCTTCGATCCGTTTCAGCGCGTGGGCATCTACGTCCCCGGCGGCACCGCGCCGCTGGTCTCCACGGCGGTGATGACGGTCACGCTCGCCGCCGCCGCGGGTGTGCCGGAGATCGTCGTCACCACGCCGAGCGGGCTGGATGGAAAGGTGAACGACGCGCTGCTTTTCGCGCTGGAATTCTGCGGGGCCACGGAGGTCTGGCGCGTGGGCGGCGCGCAGGCCATCGCCGCGCTGGCCTACGGCACGGAGTCCATCGCGCCGGTGCAGAAAATCTTCGGGCCGGGCAACGCCTACGTCGTCGAGGCGAAGCGGCAGGTGTTCGGGCAGGTAGCCAACGACCTCCTGCCGGGGCCG
>JANXSB010000454.1 GCA_025352865.1 Chthoniobacter sp.
GAGCGCGATTTCCGTCGGCGCGCAAAAGCGCAGTGTCGGGCCGGTCATCACGATTTCGAGCGTGGCGGCGGATTCGGGATTGCCGAGCAGGCGATTCGCGAGCCGGTGCGCGAGGTGATCCATCGGCCCCGAAGGCGGCACGCCGACCGCCCAGAATCCGACGCGGCCCGGATAATCCTGCACCGTCGTCTGCGCGCCAGCTTCGAGCACATCGACCGCATTTGGCGCATAGGCGAAGTCGGCGAGAAACCGCGTGGTGACCTGGCCGGCGGCGAACTGCGGCGTCGCGATGACCTTCCGCAGATAGTCGAGATTGCACTCGATGCCGCCGAACACCGTGCCATCGAGCGCGGTCTGCATTTGCACGATCGCCTGCGTGCGCGTGGGCGCGTGGACGATGATCTTCGCGAGCATCGGATCGTAAAACGGCGTCACTTCCGTGCCCGCCTCCACCCACGTTTCGCAGCGCGGGCTTTCGTGAAAGGCGACCTCGGTGAGCGTGCCGCAACTCGGCTGGAAATTCTTGTGCGGGTCTTCCGCGTAGATGCGGACCTGGATCGAGTGCCCGCGCGGCGCGTGTTTGTGACCGTCGAGGAAAGTCGCGTCGCCCGCGGCGAGGCGGACCATCCACTCGACGAGATCGACACCGGTCACTTCCTCGGTGACGCCGTGCTCGACTTGCAGGCGCGTGTTCACTTCGAGGAAATAAAACGCGCCGCAGTCCGCATCGAAGACAAACTCGACGGTGCCCGCCGAGCGGTAGTTCACCGCGCGTCCGAGTTTCTCAGCGGCGGCAAAGAGTTGCGCGCGCTGCGCGTCCGAAAGTTCCGGCGCGGGCGTTTCTTCGATCACCTTTTGATTGCGCCGCTGCGTCGAACAGTCGCGTTCGCCGAGCGCGACAACACGGCCTTTTCCATCGCCGAAAATCTGCACCTCGATGTGCCGCGCTCGGGCCACGAACTTTTCGAGAAAGATGCCGGACTCCTTGAAATTGCTACGACTGAGCCGCTCGACGGACGCGAACGCCTCCCCGAGATCATCGCGACTCCAGCACACGCGCATCCCGATTCCGCCGCCCCCGGCGGTGCTCTTGAGCATCACCGGAAAGCCGATTCGCTCCGCCTCGTGTGCCGCGTCATCCGCGCTCGCAATGAGGCCGGTGCCCGGCAGCAGCGGCACGCCATTCTGCTCCGCGATTTCGCGCGCAGTGTGTTTGAATCCGAAGAGCCGCATCTGCTCCGGCGTCGGGCCGATGAACGCGAGGCCCGCTTGTTCACAGGCTTCCGCAAAGTCCGCGTTCTCGCTCAGGAAGCCGTAGCCGGGATGAATGGCCTGCGCGCCGCAGCGCCGCGCGGCGTCGAGAATCTTGTCCACGCGCAGGTAACTCTCGCTGACCGGCGGCGGGCCGAGCAGCACGCTTTCATCCGCCTCACGCACATGCAGCGAATCCGCATCGGCCTCGGAATAAACGGCGACCGCGCCGACGCCGAGCTTGTGCAAAGTGCGCGTGATGCGGCGCGAGATGACGCCGCGGTTGGCGATGAGAACCTTGGTGAACATCAGCAAACGCGTCGTGGCAGACCTCTGGGTAGCGCGAGCCTCCGGCTCGCTGGTTTCGGCATTCTGCCGAAACGAACTTTTTCGGCGTGTTTCGCGGGAGAGGCCGCGGCATCCGACTTCCGCGGGGAGAAAAGTGCGTCGGCGCAGAATGCGCCGACCAGCGAGCCGGAGGCTCGCGCTACCCGGCGGTCTGCAGCCGCGCTCATTTCCATATCAGCAGCCGCACGGGCGTGGGGTTGTAGCCGTTGCAGGGGTTGTTGAGCTGCGGGCAGTTTGAGATGACGGCGAGCACGTCCATCTCGGCCCGCATTTCGACGTAGCGGCCGGATGCCGAGATGCCGTCGGCAAAGGTCAAGCCGCCTTCCGGCGTCACGGGCACGTTCATGAAGAAGTTGATGTTGTTCGCGATGTCGCGCTTTTCCCACCACGGCCCGCGTTCGCGCAGCGCGCGCCAAAAGCTATCGCGGCACGCGTGCATGGAGCGTTTGTCGAGGGCGTAGCGGACCATGTTGCTCTCGCACGCGCACGCGCCGCCGAGGGTGTCGTGGCGTCCGCAGGTGTCGGCGGTGATGGTGAGCAGCACGTTGGCACGCGTGGAAAAAAGGCGCGTGCCGGTGGTCAGGTAGATATTGCTCTGCTCGCGGATGGTGTCCTGCGCGCTGTAGCGGTCGGCGGGTTCGTGCAGGTTGTAGAAAAGCGTGTCGGCGGCTTGGTTGCCTTCGAGATCGACGATGCGGAAGGTCTGGTCACGCAGGATTTCGTGCGACCAGCCTTCGCCGGCGGGCAGGGTGAAATCGTAGATCGCAGTCGCCGGATCGAGCGGGCTTTCGGTCAGAGTGCTCATAGGAAATAGCGCTCGGTGAGAATGAAGCCGCGCTGGTTTTCGGGGCGCGAATTGCGGCAGAGATCATCGGATGCGGGCGGCGGCGAAGTCCAGACGGTGAGATGCACGGGCTTCGGCGCGTAGGCGGGTGCGGGGTCGAGAGGATGCAGGCAGGTGTTGAGCACGACGAGCGTGTTCATTTCCGCGCGGAGATCGACGAACGCGCCGGGCGGCGAATTGTTTTCGTGGAAGCGCATCGCGCCCGCGTCAGCGACGGTGACTTTGCTGAAAAAGTTCACGTTCATCGCGAGGTCGCGTTCGCCGAGGTTGTATTTGCCGAGTTCGGTGAGGAAACCATCGTGCGCGTTGCGGTGCCAGTCGTTGCGCGTCTGCTGGTAGGTGCGTTCGCCGTATTTTTGCGCGATGATTTTCGCATTCGAGCAGCCCGCGAGCGGGTCGTGCCAGCCGCAGGTGTCCTCGGTGATCGAGACGAGGATGCGGCCCATGTCGGAGTAAAGGCACGCGCCCTTTGTGAGCCGCGCGAGGTGCTGGCACTTGAGCGTGTCAGGCAGGTTCAGCCGCTCGCTCGGCAGCTCGAAATTGTAGAGCAGCGCGGAGACATTCGCGCCGCCCTCGGGGTCGGTGAGGCGCAGCGTGGTGCCGCGCTTGAGGACGTGCGACCAGTTCGCGCC
>JANXSB010000470.1 GCA_025352865.1 Chthoniobacter sp.
TCGCCGAGCGGCACGAGGGCGTAGGTGTATTTGCCGCCGACGCAGAGGAGCATCATGTGCAGGGCGATGAGCGTGAGCGCGAGATCGGTGAGGCGAAAGTGCCGCCAGGAAATCGCGAGCGCGGCCAGACCGATGAGCGCGGGCGCGACTTCCAGCCACCACGTAAAACGATCGTGCGGCGCGAGGCCCGACCACGCGAGCACGCCGAGCACGGCGGCGAGGAGGGCGAGGTGAAACGGGCGGGCGGGGGACATGCGCGGCATGCTGCGCGGGCGTGGCGGGTGTGGCAACGCCGGAGCTTTTCGGATTGGCAGGCGCGGGCGGGCCGCTACTTTCCGCCGCATGGAAACACCATCCTCTCCCGTCCCGACCACGCCTGCGGAATCGAGCAAGGACGAACGCATGTGGGCGATGATCGCGCACCTGAGCGCGTTCGCGATGTACTTCACCGTCATCGGCCACATCGTCGGGCCGCTGATCGTGTGGCTGGCAAAGCGCGACGGGAATCCGCTGGTGGACGATCAGGGCAGGGAGGCGCTCAATTTCCAAATCTCGTGGACGCTCTATCTCATCGCGAACTTCCTCCTCTTCATCACCGTCATCGGCGCGATCATTGCCATTCCGGTTTTCATTATCCTGCCGGTCTTCCACATCATCTGCATGATCATCGCGGCGATCAAAGCGAACGACGGCGTGGCGTTCCGCTACCCGCTCTGCATCCGCTTTTTGTAAGCTGCGATGCCTGAGCTCGCGGAGGTCGAGTTTTACCGCAGGCAGTGGGATTGCGGTGTGCGGCGGAACGTGGCGCGCGTGGCGTTGCACGGCGGGCTGCGGCTCTTTCGCGGCGCGGATGTGGCGCGGCTCGCGGCGCTGCTGCCGGGCGCGAAGCTGCTCGGCTCCGAGGCGCGGGCGAAGCAGATGCTCTTTCGCTTTTCCCGCGACCTGTGGATCGGCGTGCATCTCGGCATGACGGGAAAACTGCGCGCGGAGCCGCCGGATTTCGCGCCGGGGCGGCACGATCATCTGGTGCTTTTTCAAAAGCAGCAGGCGCTCGTCTTCAGCGACCCGCGGATGTTTGGCCGGGTGCAGTTTCACGAAGGCCGCGGGGTGCCCGCGTGGTGGGCGAAGCTGCCGCCGGCGGTGACTTCGCGGGAGTTCACCGCGGAGCTGGTGCGGGCGTTTTTGCAAAGGCGCGCGCGGCTCGCGGTGAAGGCGGCGTTGCTCGTGCAGAGCGCGTTTCCGGGCGTGGGAAACTGGATGGCGGACGAGATTTTGTGGCGCGCAAAGATTAGCCCGCGCGCGTTCTGCGGACGGCTCACGGCGGCGCGCGCGGAGGCGCTGTGGCGCGAGGCGCGCGCCGTCTGCGCGGGGGCGATGGCCACGGTCGCGGTGGATTTTTCCGATCCGCCCGACGACTGGTTTTACCATCAGCGCTGGACTGCCAACGGCCACTGCCCGCGCGATGGCGGCGCGCTCCGCACCGCGCAAATCGGCGGACGCACCACGCGCTGGTGCCCGCGCTGCCAGCGGTGAGGCGGTGGAAAAAATCCCGTCATCCTTCGACTCCGTTCCGTTCGCAAAGCCGAAAGGAACTCCGCTCAGGATGACGGCTTGAGACTTTCCACGCGCGCCATCTCCGCGCTTGCACCGCCCACTTTCCCCTGACAGAAACCCCGCGCATGCACGAAGGCAGCATCACCATTCGACTCCCCGCCGATGTCCGCGAAATCGAGCGGCTGAACCGGCTCGTCCGGCAGTTTGGCGAGCTGCACGAGATTCCCACGCGGGCGCTCTACGCGGTGAATCTGGCGCTGGATGAGGTGGTGACGAACGTGGTGCTCTACGGTTTTGAAACGAGCGCGGGGCAGGTGGTGGCGGTGCGGGTGGAGACGGCGGGCGACGATTTGCACAGCGAGGTGGTGGATGGCGGGCGCGAATTCAATCCGCTGACCGTGCCGGTGCCGGACCTGACGGTGGCGCTGGAGGAGCGCGCGCTGGGCGGGCTGGGAATCCAGCTCGTGCGCAGTCTCATGGACCGCGTGGAGTACCGCCGCGACGGCGCGAAAAATGTGCTCACGATGCGGAAGCGAATCCGCTAGCGTCTGCGCTTCCGAGACGAACCAGGAGCTTTCATGCAGATCAAAGAAGACAAACAGGACGACGTGATGGTGGTGACCGTGACCGAGCATCTCGACTCGGCGACGGCGTCGGTCTTCGAGTCGCGGCTGCTCGGGCTGGTGGATCGCGGGGAGCGGCGGATCGTGGTGGACTGCGGGCTGCTGGACTACGTGAACAGCGCTGGGCTGAAGGTTTTTCTGCTCGCGGCGAAGCGGCTCGAACCGCTGGGCGGCAAGCTGGTGCTCTGCGCGCTCGCGCCGAGTGTGCTGATGATTTTCGAGATGATCGGCTTCACGCGGATCATGAAGATCACGGCCTCGCGCGAGGATGCGCTGCGGGTGCTGCGGGGCGACGGGGCGGCGGCCTGATGCTCAAAGTTCGATGATGCTTTCACGGCGCAGCCGGGTAGGGACAGCACTCCGTGCTGTCCGCCGTGCGGGCGGGGCGCTGGTGGAGTTTGAGAATCTTTCGTGCGGGCGGCGGACGGCACGGAGTGCCATCCCTACCCGCACTGGCGCGCGGTGCGGATGAAAGCGACGCTTTCCACGCGGCTGATTGTGTGGGTCGGGGGGCCGGCGGCGGTGCTGTTTGCGGTGGTGGTGTGGAGCGCGTCGCGGCGGAGTTTTGACCGCGTGGCGGCGCAGACGGAGGCGTCGGCGCGCTTCATGGCGAAGACGTATGCGCGCGAAGTCGATGTGCGGCTGAGCGCGGCGCGGAAGATTCCCGAGATGATCGGCGTGACGCTGGAAACGGGCGCGCTGGAGACGCCGGCGAAGGTCGAAAGTTTTCTGCACGATGTGCTCGTGCGGAACACGGACGTGTACGGAAGTTGCATCGCCTTTCGCCCGTACGGACTGGACAAAGATCTGAGCGCCTACGCGCCGTATTACTACCGCGACGGCGGCGAGGCGAAGTTCGAGCAGCTCGGGAAGCCGGACTACAACTACTTCCAATGGGACTGGTACCGGCTGCCGCGCGACGCCGGGCACGCGATGTGGACGGAGCCGTATTTCGACGACGGCGGCGGCAACGCGATCATGATCACCTACTCGGTGCCGTTCCGGCGCGAGGAGCTTTTCTGGGGCATCACGACCATCGACATCGCGATGACGCAGCTCATCGCGGAGACGGAGAGCATCAAGGTCGGGCAGACCGGCTACGCTTTTATCGTCAGCAAGGAAGGGCGCTACGTGGCGTGCCCGGATCACGAGAAAATCATGAAGGCTACGGTGCAGGAAACGAACCCGGTGCTCGGTCAGCACATGAGTGCGGGCGAGGAAGGTTTTCGCCGCACGAATGAGCCGATGCAAAAACGCCCGTCGTGGATCGCGTATGTGCCGATCCAAAACGGCGAGCTTTCGCTGGCCATCGTCTTTCCCGAAAGCGAGGCGCTCGGCGAGGCGCGCGAGCTGCGCGATGAGCTGCTCGTCATCGGGCTCGTCGGGCTCGCGGGGCTGTTTGTCGCGCTGGTGCTCGTGGCGCGGTCGGTCAGCAAACCAATCACGCAGCTCGCGGCGGCGGCGCAGCAGGTGGCGCAGGGCGATCTCGAGCAGCGGCTGAGCGTGAAAGCGCCGACCGTGGAGGTCGCGCACCTCACGAACGCCTTCAACAAAATGACGCGCGACCTCCAGATGCGCATGCAGGAGCTGCGCTACACGACCACGGTGAAGGAGCGTTTCGAGGGCGAGCTGACCGCCGCGCGCAACATCCAGATGAGCCTCGTCCCGAAACGCTTCCCCGCGTTCCCCGAGCGCACGGAGTTCGACGTGCATGCGCTGCTCCGCCCGGCGCGCGAGGTCGGCGGAGATTTCTACGATTTTTACTTTCTCGACGCCGACCGGCTCTGTTTCCTCATCGGCGATGTTTCTGGCAAAGGAATCCCCGCGGCGCTCTTCATGGCCGTCACGAAAACGTTGCTCAAAGCAAGCTCGTCACGCGGCCTCCCCATCGCGCAAATGATGGCCCAGATGAATGACGAACTCGCCGAGCAATCCGACAGCGGCATGTTCGTCTCGCTGTTCTTCGCGGTGCTCGATGTGAAAACGGGCGCGCTGACTTTTTGCAACGCGGGACATCCCGCGCCGTTCCTGCTTTCCGCCGCGGGTGTCGCGCCGCTCGACAGCGAGCGCAACGTGGCGCTCGGCGCGATGCCCGGCCTCGCTTACCACGCCACCACCGCGCAGCTCGCGCCCGGCGACGCGCTCTTTCTCTACACCGACGGCGTGACCGAGGCGCTCACGGACGGCGATCAATTCTACGGCCCCGCGCGGCTCCAGGGCACGCTCGCGGGCGTGGCCGCGCTCGGCGTGGAAAAGATCACGCGCAGCGTCGTCGCCGACGTGCGAACCTTTTGCGGCGAGCGCGAGCAGAGCGACGATATTTCCGTGATGTCCCTGCGCTGGCTCGGGCCGGCCTCCCATTCGTAATCGTAATCCTAATCGTAATCTTACTCCCCGATGCTCACAGACGATTACGATTACGAGTAGGATTACGATTACGAGTCAGAACCCACCCGCAAACCTTCCTTTGAAAACCCCAAAATCCATGGCCGCAAAAAAGTCCGACGTCTCACCGTTCAAGCACTACGTCCTCGACACCAACGTCCTCATCCACGACCCGCAGTCGCTGTTTCAGTTTGAGGAAAACACCGTCTGGGTGCCGGTCGAAGTGCTGGAGGAACTCGACCGTTTCAAATCCGAATCGACGACGCGCGGCGCGAATGCGCGCGAGGTGCACCGGAAGCTGAGCGAGCGCTTTCGCACCACGCAGCAGATGCGCGACGGCGTGAAGCTGGAGAACGGCGGACACCTGCGCGTGTTCATCAACCCGTCCATCCGGCACGTCGGCAAGGAATGGCAGCTCGTCGCGGAATCGCCGCGCGCCGCCCAGGTGCCCACGCTTTTTCCCGACCTCGAAAGCACCGACAATCGCATCCTCGCCAGCGCCGCCTACCTCGCCGACACGCAGGCGGCGGGCGCGATCCTCGTCACCAAAGACCTCAACATGCAGCTCAAGGCGCGCGCCCTCGGGCTCGACGCGCAGGACTACCGCACCGACCGCGTGGAGGACAACGACATCCGCCGCACCCAGCGCCGCAGCGGCCACGAGGAATACGAGGCCATCGAAATCCCCGGCCACACGCTGCAAGCCTTCGCCAGCCAGGAGCACATCGTTTTGCCCGACGTGAAAGGGCTCGTGCCCAACCAATACGTGCTC
Source organism: Chthoniobacter sp. (assembly GCA_025352865.1). GTDB lineage: Bacteria > Verrucomicrobiota > Verrucomicrobiia > Chthoniobacterales > Chthoniobacteraceae > Chthoniobacter. The sequence continues at coordinate 5,335 of JANXSB010000470.1, forward strand.
CTGCGCAACGAGGAGGAGCCCACCCACGGCGTCCCCGCGCGCCATGTGGGCCTTGGCGAATTTCACCGGCTGCGGCACGACCGCATCGTCATCCGCAACGGGCGCACCCTTCAGGCCGCGAACCTCGGCCAGCGCTACTTTCTCGACGCGCTCTACGACCCCTCGCTCACCCTCATCACCGTCTATGGCAAGGCCGGCACCGGCAAAACCCTCCTCAGCGTCGGCGCCGCGCTCGAGCAGGTGCAGTGCGGCGACTACGAGAAAATGCTCATCACCCGCGTCATCATGCCCACGGGCCGCGACATCGGCTTTCTCCCCGGCCGCATGGAGGAGAAAATGCAGCCCTGGGTGCAGCCCGCCTACGACGCCCTCGAACAGCTCCTCGGCAAGCCGCGCAAGCCCGAGCACTTTGCCGACAAAAAACAAAGCGCCCGCAAACAGACCGGCGGCACCGGCCGCGCCGACGACGCCCAGAACGGCACGAAAGTCGCGCGCCCCTACGAGCCGCTCATACAGGCCGGCTTGCTCGAAATCGAAGCCATCGCCCACATCCGCGGACGGTCCATTCCCAAGGCCATTTTCATCGTCGATGAAGCCCAGCAGCTTACCCCGCACGAGGCCAAAACGCTCGTCACCCGCATGGGCAAGGGGAGCAAAATCATCCTCATTGGCGACCTCGCGCAGATCGACAACCCTTACGTCGATGCCCACACCAACGGCCTCGTCTTCACCCGCAACCGCCTCCAAGGCCAGCCCTTCATGGCCCACATCAATTTGTTCAAAGGCGAACGCAGCGAGATGGCGGAAGTGGCGGCGAATCTGATGTAGAGGTCGCTGAATAACCCATTCAGACGTTATACCGCAAAGCGTATGAGCAAATACGGGCAAGCCGCAAAGATCGCCGCACACCTATTGAGTTCACGCACGGAGAGCGATCCTAGATGCGCTTGGGCACTCGCAGTACAGAAAGTCTTTCCCGAAAGCGCGTCGGCCCGGGCCAAGGGGTGTCCTCGAGATTCGTTTCTCTCCTTATGTGAGTTTGGTGCAGTCAGACATGTGCAGCCCGGAAGCTACACTCGCTCAGTTAAAAATAAGCGATACATGCAGCGCGCTATTGAGGCGCTGCGCAAGGATCCTCACCTCATTCAAGATGAGCAGCGACTGTGGCAGATAGCGAATAGTAACTCGGACAAAGCCTCCAACCATCAAGTTGCCGTGCTTACATCTCTGTGGAGAGCGGGCTTAATTCAGTCTACTCCTTGACATCCTCCGGCGTCACGGCTCGAAAAAGAAATGGTCTGATTTCCAAGCCCGGCTTCTCATCTGATGAAACCCTTCACCCGCGATGAACTTTTCCGCGCCAAAGCCGAGCGCCGTGCGCGGCTGGCCGCTTTGCCGATCGAGGAAAAAGTGCGGCTCATCGAAAAGCTCCGTGACATGGGCGAGACGCTGCGCGCCGCTCGGCAGCAGTTCCGCCAGCGCCGGTCGGCGTGAAGGAAGTTTTTCGCAGTTCGGATGCGGGTCGGGTCGGCTTGTATCAGTCGATCTTGGAGGACGCCGGCATCGGCACCTTCGTGCGGAATTCCAGCACCCAGCAAACCCTCGTCCACAGTGCCATGGCGGCCTTGTTCCCACTCCCCGATTTCTGGCCGGCGCTGTGCGTGGTGGATGACGCGGACTACCCCGAGGCCATGACCCTTCTGCGCAGCGTGAATGACCCGGCACCGGCGGAGCGGGCCGACTGGCCATGCGCCGGTTGCGGCGAAACCGTGCCCGGCAACTTCGACACCTGCTGGAACTGCCAGCGGGCGAGGGATGGCAAGCGACCGAGTTGAGTTAGTAGCGTCGCCGTACGGCGAAGCCGCCGAAAAACCCTGCCGTCATTCTGAACGGAGCCTTTGGAGGCTTTGCGACAATGGCGGAGTGAAGAACCGCTGACAGAAACGGGCGGTGGCGGCGGGAGTTATGGCGCGTATTCACTCCCACCGCCTCCGCCCATTTACAGTCAGCGGTT
>JANXSB010000490.1 GCA_025352865.1 Chthoniobacter sp.
CCGAAAAGAACTGCGCCGTCGCGACTACGCCGCCACCATCGCCATCGGGTGAACCTCGCGGGCGACGCGCTCCATGAGCTGCTTCGCGCTGCGGAGGTCGCACTCGGTTTGGACGTTCAGCCAAAACCGCGCCGACTGGCCGAAATACCGGCCCAGCCGCAACGAGGTGTCGAGCGTGACGACCCGCTTGCCGTGGATGATTTCATTCACCCGGCGCGGCGGCACCCCCAGCGCGCGGGCGAGCGCGTTTTGCGTCAGCCCCATCGGCTTCATGTAGTCTTCGAGGAGGATTTCCCCCGGCGTCATGTTTTCGAGATTCGCATTCATGGTGATGGATTTGGTTAGTGATAATCGACGATTTCGACCTCATGCGCGTGCCCGTCCTTCCAGACGAAGCAGATGCGCCATTGGTCATTGATGCGGATGCTGTGTCGGCCCGCCAAGCCGCCCTTGAGGGCTTCGAGGCGGTTGCCCGGCGGCACCCGCAGGTCATTCAAGACCGCCGCCGCGGAGAGTTGCGTGAGCTTGCGAAGGGCGATGCGCTGGATGTCGGCGGGCAGCCGCCGCGAGCTTTTGCCCTTCCATATTTTCTCCGTCTCCTGGCAGCGGAAGTCTTGAATCACTTTTTGATGGTATAACGCCACGCGTTATAGTGCAACCCCTCACTGTGGAAAACTCCCCGTCTCCCGCGTTGCGTCCTCCGCTCGCGGCATTCTGCCGAAGCCTTCCGCACCCTGCGGAAGCGTGCGATCTCCCCGTGGCGCTCCGCCGAGTTGCAGGACGTGGGATTCGAGTTCGCCGACGTAGCGGCTCATGCCGACGAGTTTTTCAACGTATTGCCCGCGCTCCTTTTCCAGCCGTTCGAGGTAGAAATCCTTTGCCCGTGTTGCGATTTCGAGGTCGCGGTTTTGGCGTTCGAGTTCCCTCACCCGGTCGCTGCTTTCCGCATCGCGCCGGGGCGGCGTTTCCGCATGATGCGGAAGCTCCTTTTCGGCAGTCAGCGGGGTGCCCGACGCCGGCTGCTTCGCGCTCTCCTCCACCACCGCGCGATTCACGCTCTGCGGAGTGATGTAGTAGCGCCCTTCGTTTTCGTCGAAAAAGGAATCCAGCCGGGCGACGCCATGCCGGTTGAGTCGGCACCAGTTGATAATGCTCCGCTCGGTGCGCGGCACGCCCGCCTGCTCGAAAAACCGCGCGACTTCGCGCACCGTAAGCGTGTGTTGCTCGGTTCGTTCCGCAGCGTTCCGCATGGTGCGGAAGGATTCCGTAACGTGCGGAATGTTTCCGAAGCCTTCCGCATCTTGCGGAACGGTTCCGAAGGTTGCCGAAGGATGCGGAAGATTTCCGAACCCATCGGAAGTTTGGTCTGTCATGTGGTTTGCTTGTTACCCGAAGGGCGCAGCTTTTCCGAATGCCTCAAAACCGTTCCGCGCGCCCGTGGCTGATAATGAAACCATTCTATCACAGACCGGCGCTTTCCGCCGCGTGCCGGAGGGTTTCGGAAATGGGGAAAAGGCAGCGTCGCATTCCTTGCCCGCCGGGCGGCGCTCTGCTAAAATGGGCAACATGACCACCGTCGCCATCTCGTTAAAAGACGAAGACCAGCATTTCCTAGAGGAAGTGGTGAAGTCTGGCCGCTATCTCTCGGAAAGCGAAGTCGTCGCGGAAGCCCTCTCGGATTTCCGGGTGCGCGAGGCGATTCGTCGCGCCAAGCTCGACGAGTTGCGGGCAAAGGTTCAGGTCGGGATTGAGCAGGCCGACCGCGGGGATTTCGTCGAATTCTCCGCCGAGGACGTGAAGCGGGAAGGCCGGGCGCGTCTTGCGGCGCAGCAGGCGGCTCATTGACCCATGCCGCGCATTCTTCGCACGCGCGCGTCGCGGAGCGACTACGACGAGATTTGGAGCTACCTTGCGGTGCGTGATTTGAACGCAGCCGACCGGCTCATCGACCAGTTCGATGCCACCTTGGAAGTCATCGCATCGACGCCTCGAATGGGCCGCAAGGTGGAGGAATTGGCTCCCAATCTTCGGAGCTTTCCAGTCGGCAACTATTTGATTTTCTACCGGCCCTTGGAGGACGGCATGCAGTTGATTCGTTTGTTGCACGAGGCGCGGGACATCACCCCGGAATACTTCGCGGAAGAATAAGGCGTTTCTCCACAGCGCGGCATTTCGCGATTCCGTTCGCGCGGGGTAGAATGGGGCAATGGAACGGGCACAGCGCGATTTCAAAGGCGTCTGGATACTGCGGGAGATTTGGCTTTCTGAGGAACTGTCCCTCATGGAAAAAGTGCTTTTCGTGGAAATCCACAGCCTCGACAACGAACGGGGCTGTTTTGCGTCGAACCGCTATTTTGCGGAGTTTTTCTGCGTCAGCCCGCGGCAGATTGCGACCTACGTTGCGGCGTTGAAGGAAAAGGGATTCGTCACGGTGACGATTGAAAATCGGAACGAGCGCACCATCCACGTCACGAGCAAATACGCCCACGCCAATCCGCAGATAATGCGGGGCTTGAAAAGAGAAGTGAGCCAGCTTGCCGACCGCTTCCGTGTGGATAACCGGCGGGGGGGTATGCAGAAAACTTCATGGGGGGCATGAAGTCCTCTGCATGGCACCCATGAAGGAAACTTAACGCATAATAATACAGTGTAGTAATACAGTGAATAAGAAGAAAACTTTGAAGGAAGGGAAGGGCCTGTGGATAACTCCACCCGAGGATGACCGAATTTGGATGCTGTTGGTTTGGCTGATGAGCAAAGCCGAGGTGAGACAGGCCATTTTGGCAGCAGAGCCCAAGGCGCTCCCGGTGATTTCCTACTAGCGACGGCGCGGGCCACCCGTGGGCAGGCAAGGAGGGGCGTGGTAAGATTGAAAGCGGAAACAGGTCGGTGCTCCCGGTTGCCGGGATGAAACCCGTCTCGCGCGCAGGAGCGCGGAGGTTGGCTTCACCTCGCAACCACAAACCGAAAGGAACACCGACCTATGAGCAGGCATCAACCGGCTCGCAATGACCCTTATCAACTCGTCACCGACAGCATCATCGCGCACCTGGAGCGCGGCGTCGTTCCGTGGCGCTGCCCGTGGAATAGAACCACAGGCCGTCCGCGGAACTTTCACACGGGCCGCGAATATCGCGGCGTCAATGTCCTGCTTCTCGGCTTGCTGCATTTCCCGTCGCCTTGGTGGATGACCTTCCGCCAGACGAAGGAACGGGAGGGCAGCGTTCGCAAAGGCGAACACGGCGCGCTCGTCATGAAATTCGGCCGCTGGGACAAAGCCGTGAAAAACGGGGACGGCTCCGAAGACAGGAAGACGACGCTCTTTTTGAAGAGCTACCGCGTTTTCAACGCCACGCAGATTGAAGGCATCGAGTTTCCACCCGTGGAAAGCGGGCCGCAGCTCGACGCCTCCCAGCGCATCACGCGCGCCGAGCAAATCGTCGCGCAGATGCCGCAGCCTCCGACGATCAGCGAAGGCCGCACCACGCGGGCGTGCTATCGACGCCCGAGCGACACCATCGAAATGCCCGCGTTCGCCCGCTTCCATTCACCGGAGGAATTTCACCTCACGCTCTTTCACGAGCTGATTCATTCCACCGGCCACGAATCGCGGCTCGCGCGCAAAGGCGTCACCGAAAGCGATGGCTTCGGCGGCAAAGCGTATTCGCAGGAAGAACTCGTCGCGGAAATGGGCGCGGCCTTTCTCGGCATGGAGGCCGGGATTGTGCGCGACCAGCACGAGCAGTCCGCCTCGTATTTGCAGGCTTGGCTCGACACCCTGCGCGTGCAGGAGCACCGGCGCTGGATTGTGCAGGCCGCAAACCACGCGGGACGCGCTGCCGATTT
>JANXSB010000504.1 GCA_025352865.1 Chthoniobacter sp.
GTTGTAATTAGGATGAAAGGCGAGGCCGAGCAAGCCGCGTTCGTCATAGCTCGTGCTGAGGGGAAAGAGGTAGGTTGTGGGTGCCTTGGGCACGAGCCTGGCGGTAAGATCGAGAAACGGGACAGGCAGCAGCATGTCGTCGCGGATGATGCGGATCTGACCGGCCTGATCGCAGACAAAGAGCCGCTTGGAACCATCGCCCGCGTTGCTGATATTCACGGGCGATGTGATCTGGGTCAGACTGATGGGTTTCAGCGCCAGCGCGGGAAACTCGGCCCTCACTGCCAAGCCCGGAAGCATCGCCACGCAGATGGCGATTGGGAGGCAAAGCAGACGGGCTTTCATAATGACAGGTCGGTGAGGGGAAAGGGTGACATCGCTGTGGAGGCGGACGGTGTGTGCTGTGACTTTACACGCGAATTTCGCGCCACAAACGAAAGTTTGGCCGCACGTTTACAGCAGGTCCATCTGCGGATCGGCGGCAGCGACCGGCCGATCATCGCCGCCGGGTGCGGGCAGTTCGATCTTTGCCCCAAGCCGCTCGCCGAGCCGCTGGCAGGTCTGCGGCGCAAAACCCTCGTAGTGATTGCTCGCCGCGATGAACACCGCCGCCTTTTCCGCCGCCGCCTGCCGGACTCGCACCGTCCAGCTTTCCAGCCCCGGATCCCGCGGCCAGAGCAGCTCGCGATAGCGGTGAATCTGCCGGCCATCCGCGCCGTATTTTTTCCCGAGATCGCCGAGCAGCCGCACGTAGGCGAAATCCGCCGTGTCCGGCTGAAACTCGAACGCACCCTCCGCCTGATGCTCCATCGCCGTCGCGTCGCTCCACACCCAGCAGACACCGTGCTCCTCCAGCAGATGCGCGAACCGCGGCGCATGCCAGCCCGCGTGCCGGAACTCGATGGCGAAACGCACGCCGCGCGGAAGGTCGAGCACAAACTCGCGCAACGCGGTCGCATCGTGCTCGGGCGTGAAAAAGGGCGGTAGTTGCACGAGCACGCACGCGAGCTTTTCGCCGAGCGGCTCGAGCGCGGCGAGGAAAGCGGCGAGTGCGTCCGCGGAGTCGCGCAGCTTCCGCTCGTGGGTAATCTCGCGCGGCAGCTTGCAGGCAAAGCGGAAATGCGGCGGCGTGACCTCATGCCAGTGCGCCGCCGCATGCAGCGTGGGCACATGATAGAAAGTCGAGTCCACCTCCACCGCGGAAAGGTGCCGCGCATAAAATTCCAGCCACTTCGCCTGCGACAGATGCTCGGGGTAAAACACCCCGCGCCAGTCGTCATAGCTCCAGGCGCAGGTGCCGATGTGGATGTGGGATTCGTGGCTCAATCGTCTCCCCCCAACCATAGCGCGCCTCCGGAAACCTGCGCCGTCTTCTTTTACGCACTGGCAGGCGTGGTGATTGGGCAGAGCCGGGAGCGCCAGCCGACAATGGCGCACAGAGTTTCCGAGCCTCTGAACCCAGCGAGGGGGGAACCTCAGACCCTTAGCGAGGCGCGAAACGCCCTGCCGCCATAGTAAGACTGCGCACCGTTGTGATACACGAAGACATGGCCAAAGCGGCGGTCACAAAAGAGCGCGCCTCCGAGCTTTCGGATATCCGCAGGCGTCTTCACCCAGCTCGACGACTTCGTGTCAAACTCTCCCAGCTTCTGCAGTTCCCGATACTGTTCTTCCGTCAAAAGCTCGACGCCCATGGCCGCTGCCATATCTATGGCGTTGTTAGCCGGCTTATGTTCCTTGCGCGATTCCAGCCCTTCCCGGTCGTAACAAACACTCGTGCGGCCCTTGGGACTTTCCGCTGAACAATCGAAAAAGACGGACTCGCCCGTCTTCTTATCGTGCCCCACCACATCCGGTTCACCGCCGGTCCTTTCCATTTCATTGAGCGACCACAGTTTTTCAGCATTGGCTTCCACCTTTGCCTGCACCTTGGCCCATTCCAGACCTTTATGGCGGTTCATGTTTTTCTCAAAGCGGGCTTTCAATGCTCTGAGAAGTTCTTCCCGTTGTTTTGGGGACAATTCCTTTTTGTTGCTCATGAGGTTGTTCATAGGTTGGACCGATGAAGGAATCGTCGCTCAAATTTCGCCCACCACTCAAGCAGCGAATGGCGCGTGAGTGAGAGGCATCGCCAATGGTTTCATCCCGCGAACTTGCCTTCGATCGCACCGGAGTTCCACCCGCGATGGGCAGTCCGTCCGAGCGCCTACCTCGAAGCCAGGCGCGACCCCTGGTTCGCAAGCTCTGCTTGGGAACGCCCTTGGGAGCGAAGTTGCACTTCGCACGGCGGGGGTGTTCTGCTCGCCCGCCCTCCGCCCTCACTGATCCCATCCGCTACCTCGGCGGGCGGCGCGCACCGACTCCCACCTGCGGACACCCCGCCCACCGCGAAGTGCAACTTCGCCCCACAGGCGCATTCTCAAGCAGAGCTTGGGAACGAGGGGAACACCGCCGGGATGGCCGGCGCGGCTCGGCGG
>JANXSB010000189.1 GCA_025352865.1 Chthoniobacter sp.
ACCGCCGAGGTCATCGTGGATGGCTGGTTCAAAACCGGCGACCTCGCGCGCTTCGATGAAGACGGATTCTGCTTCATCGAGGGCCGGCTCGCGCGGTTCAGCAAAATCGGCGGTGAGATGGTGCCGCACGAAACCGTCGAAACGCGCATCGTCGAAACGCTCGGATTCGGCGGCGAAAGCGAGCGCGTATGCGCCATCACCGCCATCCCCGACGAGGCAAAGGGCGAGGCGCTCGTCCTGCTCACGACCCGCGATTTCGACTCCGCCGACCTCCGCAAAAAACTCGCCGACGCCGGCACCGCCAATCTCTGGATTCCGCGCATCATCAAAAAAGTGGACGCCATTCCCGTCCTCGGCACCGGCAAGCTCGACCTCAAGCGGTGCAAGGAACTGGCGCTCGGCTGAGGCCGGAAAGCGCCCGATGGCGACCTCCGCAAAATCCCCAATTCCTGCGGTGGAGAGGAATTGGGGATTGGAGATTGAAAATTGGAGATTGAGAATTCACCAGAAGCCCTGCTGCGCGTTTTCGGCTTTGCCTCCCGGCGAAAGGCGGGCATTTTCCCCGGCCATGCGCTCCGCCTCGCTCATCCTGCTCGCCATTTTCACCACCCTGCTCTCGCCGCTGCGCGCCGAGGACTATGTGCCGTCGGCGACGAGCGGGGAGTTTATCATTCTCACCGGCGGCGTCTCCATGTGGAAATGGGAGAAGTGGAAGGCCCAGCCGCACGATAGCTGGTGGATGAACTTCGTCCGCGCCTCGCGGCTGCGCATCGAGCAGATTCAGGCCGCCTCGCCCGGCGCGCAGATTACGTGGCTGGTCTATCGCCCCGCTTACATCAACCGTGGCAAGCAGGACAGCACCGACCTGATCGGTAACATCAACAGCGTGCGCGACGCCTATCATGTGAAGCTCATCTACTTCGACAAAGCCGATGAAGTTATCAATTACATCAACAACGGACAGGACCGTTCGCGGGTGAAGATCGCGGACTTCGAGTTCTTCGGTCATAGCAACAAGAAGTGCTGGATGTTTGATTACTCGAACAACATCGACAGCGCCTCGAAGGTCTGGCTGCACGAGGACGACCTCAATAAGATCCGCCGCGGCCTTTTCGCCCGCGATGCCTTTGTCAAAAGCTGGAGCTGTCACACGGGTGAAAGCATGAGCAGCCGATGGAAGTCCGTCACCGGCGTGGCCATGATAGGAGCCATCGGTAAGACCCAGTACATGACCGACGAGCTACCCATCCTCTCCAGTCCCGACGGGCGCTGGACGCGCTAACTTCCCATGACTCTTTCCGAACTCCAGGCGCTCTACGAGCAGCCTTTCTTCGACCTCATCCAGCAGGGGCGCGATGCCTATCTCGCGCACTGGCAGAATAACGAGGTGCAGCTTTGCACCCTGCTCTCGATCAAGACGGGCGGCTGCTCCGAGGACTGCGGCTACTGCGCGCAGAGCGCGCGTTACACGACCGAGGTAAAGGCCGGGCGGCTCATGGAAACGGATGCCGTGCTGGAGGTCGCGAAGCGGGCGCGGGAGAATGGCTCGACGCGCTTCTGCATGGGTGCGGCGTGGAAGGGTGTGCGCGATGGCGATGCGAAATTCGAGCAGGTGCTCGGCACCATCCGCGAAGTCAGCAAGCTCGGCATGGAAGTCTGCGTGACCCTCGGCCAGCTATCACTTCCCGAAGCCCGCAAGCTCAAGGCAGCCGGAGTGACCGCCTACAATCATAACATCGACACCTCGCCCGAGTATTATCCCGAGGTTGTTACGACCCATACCTTTCAAGACCGGGTCAATACCATCCAGGCCGTGCAGGCGGCTGGCATGGATGTGTGCTGCGGCGGGATCATCGGCATGGGTGAGACCGTCCACGACCGCCTGCGGATGCTCGAAGTGCTGACTAACTTCGATCCCGCGCCCGAGAGCGTGCCCATTAACTGCCTCATGGCCATGCCCGGCACGCCGATGGAGAGCCAGCCGCCCGTCGAGGTCTTCGAGCTTGTGCGCCTCGTCGCCACCACCCGCATTGCCCTGCCCAAGGCGAAAGTCCGCCTCAGCGCCGGTCGCACCCGCCTTTCGCGCGAGGCCCAGGCGCTCTGCTTCTTCGCGGGCGCAAACTCCATTTTCTACGGCGACAAACTCCTCACCGCGAAAAACCCAGGCACCGACGAAGACCGCCAGCTCCTCGCCGAACTCGACCTCATCCCGCAGCCTTCGCGCCCCGCATGTCTGGCCGGGGCGATCGGCGCGGATGAGACCGCGCCTTTGGCCATGGCGTAGGGCTGGCCTACGCCGGCAGCAGCATCTCGAAAACCGTGCGCTCGGGCGTGCTCTCGTATTTCAAAAGACCGCCGTGCTGCTGCACGAAGCCGGCGGCGACGGTGAGTCCGAGGCCGGTGGCGTGCTGCTTTTTCTTGGTGGAAAAAAACGGCTGAAAGATGCGCTCGCCGAGTGCTTCGGGGATGCCGGGGCCGTCGTCGATGACGCGGAGGGAGACCCATTGCAGGGACTGGCGGGCGTGGTTGCCAGGAGGCTGGGGCTTGGCGCTCAGCTCGATGCGGACGATGCCGCCGCTGGCGAAGGTGGCTTCGAGGGCGTTGCGGACGATCTCGAAGACGGCGGTTTTCACGCGGACGGCGTCGGCGTGGATGGACGGGAGATCGTCCGGGGCTTCGATTTCGATCTTCGTCTTAGGCCCGCAAATGGTGTCGAAGGACGGTTTCAGCATGCGGACGAAATCGCCGAGTCGGATCTCGCGCCACACGACCGACGGTGGGCGGACGATGGAGTTCGCGCGGTCCATGAGATCGGACGCGGCTTTGGCTCCGTCCTGGATTTTGCCGAGGCCTTCGAGAGTGACTTTGTCGAGGCGTTTGTTGTCGAGCAGCAGCCCGATGTAGCCGTGAAAAAGCGTGAGGATGTTGTTCATCCGGTGCGCGAGCCCGCGCACGAGCTGGTCCTGAAATTCCGAGTGTTCGATCTGCATTGGGCCACTTTTGAGAAAGCAGGTGGTGTGCGCGCGTGGCGGGTATTTTCCACGGCCCGGCTGCCGCACCGTCAGCGGATCGAAACGAGCGCGCGCGGGCCGCGCGGGTTGAGGTTGATCCAGAGGGCGTGCTCGTCGCGGCGCAGGTCGATGGCTTCGATAATTTGGAGGGCAAAGAGGATGCGGAAACGCAGGGATTCGTCGGCGATGTCGAACGGCACGCTGTGGAGCGGGATGCGGCGTTCGCTCGCGAGCCGGTGAAGAAAGGTGGCGGCGATTTCGCTTTCGGCGCGGCTGAGCGTCAGCCACGCGCTGAGTGTGCCGGGGACGGCGAGCGTGATACGCGGCAGGGCGAGGACGAAATCGCTGGCGATTTCGCCGGGCGATTTGTCGTCGCGCGGGAGTTCGTTGGGCGTGAGGCGGCGGTCGATCCACGCGTAGCCGATGGCGCACGCGGCGGTGACGAGGTAGAGGAGCGTGAAGCCCTGCGGCAGCGTGGTGCGATCAGTTCCAGCGGCGATGAGGGCGAGCATCAGCACCCACGCGCACACCGCGTAGAGCACGGTCCAAAGCCCCGCGGCGACGGCGAAGGTGAAGAGCGAGATGAGTGCGACGCGGCGGTTGTGCGCGGCGATTTCGCGGAGCAGCGCGCGGGCGGTGCTTTCGACGGTGACAATGCGCAACTCAGGAACGTGGTGGGCAGTCGCGGGCATGCAGGTCAGGGCGGCGTCAGCCGCGGTAGGGACGGCACTACGTGCCGTCCGCGAACGGGAACTCGCGCCCACCGCCTCGCTGTCGCTCGCCCCGGACGGCACGGAGTGCCGTCCCTACCCATCGCTGCGCGACGGATTGTTTTCATGCGGAGCGGTAGCCGGCGGGGTCGATTTCCACAGCGGCGTAACCCGCGGCGAGCAGGCCGGTTTCGAGGTCGCGCGTGACTTGCGCGAGGCGCGGCATTTCCTCGGGTGCGATCTGCACGCGGGCGTGCGGCGCGGCTGTTTCTCCGGCGAGGTGGCGCACGCGGAAGATGCGGAAGCCTAAGCTGCGGACATGCGCCTCGCCGCGCTCGATCATCGCGAGCGCCGCGGTGGTGACGGGCGTGCCGTGCGGGATGCGGGAGCTGAGGCAGGGCTGTGCGGGAGCGTCGGCGGTGGGCAGGTCGAGCGCGCGGGACAACTCGCGGATTTCTGCTTTCGTCAGTCCGGCATCGCGCAACGGGGCGATGATGGAGAACTCCGCCGCCGCCTGCCGGCCGGGGCGGACCTGCGTCATGTCGTCGGCGTTTTCGCCGTAGGCGATGGCGCGAAAACC
>JANXSB010000622.1 GCA_025352865.1 Chthoniobacter sp.
TTCCATGCGCTGTGCGGTTCCATTTACAGGCTTTACGATGAAGGCCATGGATTTCGTCCTCTCCTAGAACTTCGCCCCGATGACGAGCTGGCCGTACGCAGCCGCGCCTTTGCTTTCGTAGTTGGTGTCGGCGCGGTGGAAGTCGAAGTCGCGGTAGGCGACGACGCCGGTCTCGATGTCGGCTTGGAATGATGACGAGACTTTCCACGAGGCACCCACGCCGGCGCGGATCTCGGTGAGATCGACGACGGCGCGGTTCAGCCGCGCATCGCCGTGCGAGTCACCGAAATTGCGGCTCACGCGGAAGGTGGAGCCGCGCAGGTCGGCCCCGCCGAAGAGGGTGAGTTCCTTGCTCCATTCGTATTCGAGCCGGGGGCGCGGCATGACGCCATCGAGCACCCAGCGGTCGGCGAATTTCCAGCGCACGCCGACGGCGGGGAAGACGGGGATGGCGCGGTTCACATCCACGCTCACGCCGACGATCCACTGGAGATCGGCGCTGGCGATGTAGGAGCCGCCGATGACGAAGGGCCCATTGAAATCGCGCGCCGAGAACCCGCCCGAGCCGCTGTAGAAGCCCGGCTCCGCCTCGATCCGCACGAGCCACGATTCGAAAACCTGCATGTCGAAACCGACGACGGCGGTGAGCGATTGCAGCGTATTCGGCAGCGGCGCGCGATTGGGCAGAGCGAAGGAAAAGCGCTCCCAATCGAAGCCCACGCGCAGCAGCAGTCCGTCGCCGAGCCGCGTGGAGACGACATCGCGGACGAGGCCGGACAGGCCGGAGACATCGCCCGAACGGTCGTGGCCGAGATCGGTGCGCGAGCCGCTGGTGAGGGAAAATTCGGCGTCGAACTGGTTCGAGATTTCCCCACCGGCTAGGGCGCGGGCGCAGATGGAGACGGCGGCGAAAAGGGCGAGGCGCGTCCTCATTTGGCGTCCTTGAGAAAGGCGGTCACGAACTGTTTGATCTGCTTCATCATCGCGGCGCTCGCGCCCATGCGCTCCATGCCGCGCAGCTCGCCGAGCGCGGGCGAGGCGATGAGATCGCCGCGCCAGATGAGCGTGCCGCCTTCGACCGGCCACATCTGGTAAAACGTGACGAGCGCGAAGTATCCGCCGCTCGAGTAATACTGCACGTCCGCCGATTGCGCGCCGGTGGCGGACGGCTTCTCGATCGTCGCGCCGAGGGAAAACGCGGCCTCGCCTTCCACGTCGAAAAGCTCCCAATAGTGCGCGGTTTTCGCCGGTGCGCCGCCGCCGGTCAGCGAGCCCGCGAGGCCGGAAAACTGCGCGCGCACTTTGGGCACTTCCTTGAGCAGCCGGTTGATTTCGTCCGCGGCGGAGATCGTCTCGCCTTTCCAGGAATACGCCGGCTGCCGCGCCACGCCGCCGGAGCCGAAAGCCTGCGCGCGGGCGAGCAGCACGTTTGCCCAAAAGCCGCTCACCGTCCCCGGCAGCGTGCCGCCCCACATGGACACCTGCGTCCTGGCGAAGCCCTTCGCTTCGTCGCCGCTGACGTAGATGCGGGGCTTTTCGGGATCGAGTTTCTCGGTCGCGGCGATGAGCGCTTTCACCGGGCCGTTCGCGGGCGCGTCGGCGATCTTGCGAAAATCCTCGAGCGTCGGTTTCGCGGGCAGTTCGCCGTGGAGCCAGACCTTCAGCTCCGCGTGCCGCGACGGCGACCATTGGCGCAGGAGTTCGAGCGTTTTCGCGACGGGCGCTTTGACCACGTAGGCGCTCTCGATGGCGAGGCCGCGCGGGAAGCTCATCACCAGCCCGCGCCCGGTCTGGATTTCGCCCGCCGCGAGCTTGGCGAGGTCCACATTTTTCAAGGACGAAAACGCCGCCATCTCGGCAATGGGATCGGCGAGCGCGCCGGTGGAAAGCAGCGCGAGCGTGAGGAAAAAACGGCGGATCATAAGCGCGGGGAGGAGACGCAACGTGCGTGGCGTTGTCAACGCCGCGCGGGTGGTGGGTCAGCGTGGTAGGAATTCGCCGTCATTCTGAGCGGAATTCCACCCGGCTTTGCGAGTGGAATGGAGTCGAAGAACCTCTAACTATGTCCGCGGGCGGAGGCGGCGGGAGGGAAAGCGCGCACACCTCACCCACCGCCTCCGCCCCGAAGAAACAGTTGGAGGTCCTTCGACTGCGCTTCGCAAAGCCGAAGCTCCGCTCAGGATGACGGGTCGTGTTTTCCGCGCGCGGGCGCTGTTGCGCAGGGCGGCGGTTTTCTGGAAACATGGCGCGCTCATGCCCGAGCCAGAACCGATCATCGTCCTCAACGACATCAAGAAAGCGTACCGCGACACGCTCGCGGGGGACGGCGTTTCGATGGCGATTCCGCGGGGCGAACTCTTCGGATTTCTCGGCGCGAATGGCGCGGGCAAGACGACGACGATCCGCATGCTCTGCGGGCTGGTGAAGCCAACGGGCGGGAGCGCGACGATCGCGGGGCGCGATGTGTGGCGGGAGCGCTACGAGGTGCGGACGAAGTTTGGTTACGTCGCGCAGAAGTTCAGCCTGTATCCCGATCTCACGGTGGTGGAAAATTTGCGCTTCTTCGGCGGCGCGTACCGCGTGCCGCGCGAGAAGCTGGAGCCGCGGATCGCGAAGCTGCTGGAGGACGTGGACCTCACGGCCAAGCGCGACGCGATGGCGGGCGCGCTTTCCGGCGGGATGAAACAGCTCCTCGCGATCGCGTGCGCGCTCATCCACGAGCCGGTGCTGCTTTTTCTCGATGAGCCCACGTCGGGCCTCGACCCGGTGCATCGGCAGCAAATCTGGGACTTGCTCTACAATCTCGCGCACGACGGCACGACGGTCTTCGTGACGACGCACTACATGGACGAGGCGGAGCGCTGCACGCATGTCGGCTTCCTGCATCGCGGGCGGCTGCTCGCGCGGGAGACGCCGCGGCGGTTGAAGCAGTCCTTCAAAGTCAAAGTCCTCGATATGAATGTGGAGCCGGTGATGCCCGCGCTCGTGCAGCTCCGCGCCGCGCCCGGCGTGCTCGGCGTCTCGCTGCGCAGCGGGCATGGGCGCGTGTATGCGCGCGATCCCGAGCGGCTCGTGGCGGATTGGAAAACGCGCTGGCCTTTTCCCGGACTGACATGGCACGGGCACTCCTGGTCGGAGCCGGACATGGAGGACGTCTTCAAAGCCTACTCGCAGGGCTACCACGAAATCCTCGCGGAGGACGCGCGATGACCGGTAGCCTGCGCGCCATCGCCAGCGTCGCGGTGAAGGAATTTCTGCACATCTGGCGGGACCGCCGCATCGTCGTGCTGATCCTTTTGTTGCCGCCGCTTTTCACGCTGCTCTTCGGCTATGCGTTCGAGGTGGGCGAGCTAACACACGTGCGCACGCTGCTGCGCGATGACGACCAGAGCGAGACGAGCCGAAAGCTGATCGAGTTCCTTTCGACAAAAGAAACCTTCACTTTTCAAAAGGACATGTCGCCCGCGAAGG
>JANXSB010000650.1 GCA_025352865.1 Chthoniobacter sp.
CGATGAGCACGCGCTCGAGTCCGGGCGCGGCGACGGGCTTTGCATCGGGGCCGATGGCGACGATCTCAAATGTGCGCGGCACGTCGCGCGGGATGAATGCGAGATCGTCGGCAGTTTTCCAGCCGATGAGATGCGGCTGGCGCGAGACCAGCGTGCCGAGCGCGCCGCGGACACCGCGCCCGCCATCGGCCTCGAATGCCTCCAAATCCACGGACACGCGCAGCAGCGGCGCGGCGTAGGCTTCGAGCGCGAGCGCGAATTTTGCGTGGCCTTCCTCGTCGGTTTTCGTCTCGCCGAGATCCAGTTCGCGCGGCTCGAACTTCTCGTGCTTCGGCAGGCCGAAGCTCCAGCCGGGCCATTGCTCGAAATGCGGCGAGCCAGGCGCGATGTGCAGCTTCGCTGTGACGCGGCGGTCGGCGGCGGCGATGCCGAAGAGCGTCTGCAGTTCGGCGTGTGCGGTGAGATTTTCCGGGGCGAGCCACGCGCCTTCCAGAGCGGGTTCGAGCTTGGCGGCCAGCTTCAGGCGGTCGGGCTGGAACTCCTCGACGCGCACGAGAATGTGGCCGAGGTGCCGCGCGTCGGCCTCCTCATCGTCGTTGTTGTGCTTCTTCTTTTTGCCGTCATCGGGCCTGCGCAGCTCGATGCGCCACACGCCGGTCGGCGCAGTCTCGCTGGTCGGCATTTTTACCTCGATGAAACCATTCGCATCGAGCTTCACGGGGAAGACTCCTGCCGGTTCCTCCTTGGCGTTTGTGAGCGCGACTTCGAGCGGAATGCCGGCGAGCACGCCGCCCCAGCTCCGAGTGCGGACGATTGCGCCGAGCTGGATGGGATCGCCGGGGCGGTAGATGCCGCGTTCGGTGAAAAGGAATGCGTCGAGTGCGGTCGCATCGCTGCGGTTCACGCCGCCGACATCGAAGCGCGAAAGCCCGACTTCGCGGTCGTTGCGCGCCCACGGGATGAACGCGAGATCCGCGCCTTTGCGGGCGACGAGCGCGACGGGCGTCTTTTCGCGCAACAGAGCATCAAGCGCGGGCAGCGCAGCGCGGCCCTGCGCGTTGGTGTCGGCTTCGGCGAGCGTGCTGCCATTTTTTCCAAGCGCGGTGAGATGCACGCCTGCGATGGGTGCGCGCTCCCTGAACGACTGCACGAACACGTCGCGCGTGCCATCGGCGTTGCGCTTCACGATGAGGCCGAGGTCGGTGATGAGCACGAAGCGCGAATCGCCGGTGCCGCCGTTGTCGGTCGGCGCGGTTTCGTTTTCCTCATCGTCGTCGCCGCGATGACGACGGCCTCGATCTTGCCGGCGGGCTTCGCCGCTCGACAGCGCGATCCACTCGGGATCGGGATCATTGTCAGTCGGCTTTGCATCATCCTGCGTGCGGCGGCGCACGCCCTCGACACTGAGATAGAATAGCCCGCGCTGTGCGTCCTCGCCGCCCGGTTCGATGCGGAGGAGCGAAGGTCCGAAATCGAACGCGGAATAGTTCCGCTCGTAGTCGTTTTTTTTCACGAGGGTCTGCACCGAGGAGTGGAAGTTCGCGATGTCCTCAAAGCCCATGTTTCCCTCGACCAGCGGTGACTCGAAGCTGCCGTTCGACTGGCTGACGAGATGATTGATCTGCCCGGCGGGCACGCGCGCCAGCGTGTAGCGCAGATGGTCGTAGCCACGCGACTGGATGTTCAGCTTGCGCTCGCCGTTGAGCGCGAGGATGCCGCCCTTGCCGAGGATGCTCGCATCGCGGGGAAACATCGGCACGTCCACGATGGCATTGAAATCCTCTCGCGTCGCGAAGCCACCGGGCGCGGGGGTTTCCTTTGGCACGCGCACGAAAAGCCGCGCGGGAACCTGCGGCGCGAGGCGGAAGCCGAACACGCTTGCAGTCGGCGGCGTGTCCTCGTCGTCGGCAAATTCGAGCGCGGTGGGCTTTGATTTTGCGAGCACCGCGGGCGTGACGGTGTGGGTGGTCCACGGCTCGACTTTGCCGTCCTTATTTTTGAGCGGCGGGGGGAGTTGCCATGCCTTTGCGGCTTTCGCGACGACCGCGTTGTTCGCCGCGATGCTGCTTTCGAGGAAAATGTACTGCCGCGGCTCGCCCTCGCCGTTTGTCACGATCTGGGCGCGGGCTGATTTGAAGAAGAATGCCGAGTAGCGTGAAGGTGCGGTCACTTTCGTGACGAACGCCTTCTCGGTCCGATCGCCGCCCGCGAGCGCCTGCACTCCCGGCGTGATTTCAAAGCGCACGAGGTCTTCCTTTTCTCCCGGCTTAATCAGCGGCGAACGCAGGAAAAACCGCAGCGGATTTTTTTCATCCGCGAGCACCTGCGGCTTGCCGCCGGGGACGAAGAGAGGTGTCTCACTTAGGTTCACGATGCTGAGTTCGCGCAGGACTTCGTTGCGCGACACGGGCTGGCTGAATGTGACCGTGGCCACGGCCTGCTGCAGCGCGGGAGTCGCGGGGTCCACGTAGAAGGATGAGTCGCCGAATGAGGCATTGAGCGCTGGGGCGTACCAGTCGTGCCAGTGGGGCTTTTGCAAGGTGACCGCGCAGTCCGGTGCGAAGACGCCGTCGCCGAGCTGAAAGGTGTAATCGCGCGGCGGCATCCATCCGCCATGCGGCTCGAAATTGAGCTGCTGCGATGAGGCCCATCTCCATGTGCCCGCGACTTCGGGAGTGATCTTCACCGTGCCTGCCGCCGCCGTTTTTCCAAGCAGCGCGAGCGGTGCCGCCGGGGCGCTGAAATTGATCGCGAGCGCCGC
>JANXSB010000675.1 GCA_025352865.1 Chthoniobacter sp.
GCCGATGAGGCCGATGCCGATTTTCTCGCGGATCACCGCCGCGGCCCAGCCCTCGCACTCGTGGCCATCCTTGCGCGCGTTGTCCCACGGGCGGAAACGATATTTGAAAACCGGCGGCATTTCCGGCAGCGGGCAAAGCGCGGCGTTGAGCGCGGTATCGACCGCGGCGAGATACGATTCGAGGTGGACGAACGACGTGTCGAGCGCCACGCCGAGGCGGTCGAAGCCGTGCGCTTTGCCGTCCTCCGGCAGCGTTTCTTTCAAGCGCAGGCCGGGCAGCGCGAGCAGGTCGCGCAGCGAATTTTCGAGCTCCACGCGATTGAGTCGGCGCAGGCGCGCGCGGCCTTCGCGCTGCTCGCGCTCGGCGTCCGCCTTCGCCAGCGGGCCGGCGATGCTCGCGAGAAAAGCGTGCATCGCCGCGGCTTCGGGACGCGCTTTTTTCGGCGGCGGCATTTCGCCGTCGCGGACGCGGTCGTGGATTTTCACCCAGGCGTCGATGTTGAAGTTCGAGCCGAGCGCGGTGAGGTCGAGGCCGCCTTTTTTCGAGTCGGCGTCATGGCAGTCGAGGCAATGCTTTTCGAGAAAAGGCGGGAGCGCGGGCTCGGCGGTGATGGCCCGCGCCGCCAGCGCGAGGAGCAGCGCGGTCGCGCGCGGAACGATATTCACGGCGCGCAATTTCACGCGAAATCCAGTCCGCGCATCGTGCCCGTGCTGCTGGAGAACCGGTCCATTTCCGCGCCGATCCGCTGGAGGAGCGAGACGTGGAGATTGGTGAGCGGATAGTTATTCTTCCGGTCGAAGGCGAGGTGCCCGGCGTGCTTGAAACCGCCGCCGGCGAGGAGCACCGGGAGGTTGTCATTCGAGTGGGCGTTCGCGCTGCCCATGTTCGTGCCGTAGAGCACCGCGGTGCGCTCCAGCAGCGTCTGCCCGCCTTCGCGCACCCCGCGGAGGCCGGTGAGGAACTTCGCCAGTTGCTGAAACTGCGCCTCCTCGATGCGCCGCAGCTCGGCCACTTTCTCCTCGCGATTCCCGTGGTGCGAAAGCTCATGCGTGTTCGATTGCACGCCGGGAATCGTGCGCGGTGTCACGCTCGCGAGGCTCTCGGCGACGGTGATGACGCGCGTGGAATCGGTCTCCAGCGCGAGCCGCAAAAGATCGAGCATGACCGCGCTGTTTTTCGGCAGGTCGTTGCTGTCCTCGATCGGCGCGGGCGCGGGCGCGGCGACTTTGGGCTTCGCGATTTTCACCCACCCCTCCGCCTTCGCGAGCCGCGCCTCGAGCTCGCGCACCGCGGTGAAATATTGATCGAGCCGTTCGCGATCCGCCGCGCCGACGCTGCGCTCCAGCCGCTTCGCTTCCCCGCGCAGCGCATCGAGCAGACTGCGATCTTCTTTCAAACGCTGCGCCGCCGCCGTTTTCCCCTCCGCCGTGTCCTCCACGAAGAGCTGCTGGTAGAGTTTCAGCGGGCTCGTCTGCGGCGGGATCATCGCGCCGTTGCGCGTAAAGGAGAGGCTCATATTATCCGAGCCGATCATCACCGCGATCGACGGGAAGCGCGTGTCGCCGCCGATTTTTTCCGCCATCACTTGATCGAGCGAAATCGAGTTGCGAAACGAGCCGCGGCTCGCACCGGGCGCACCCGTGAGGAAGGAGCGTTCCGCCGCGTGCCCGCCATCGACGCCCGGCAGCGAGACGCCGGAAAAAACGGTCATGTCCGCGCGATGCTCTTTCAGCAAATCGAGGTACGGCGTGGAGTCGAAATCGAGCCCGTCTTTCTCGGGGAAAAAGAACTGCGGCAGGATGCCCATGTTCGTCATCATCCCCACGAAGCGCCGCGGCGTCTGCGGCGACTCCGCGCCGCGAGCCGAGGCGAACGGGAGCCGCATCGCCTCGAGCAGCGGCAGCGCGAGCGAGACGCCCGCGGCTTGGAGAAAAGTGCGCCGCGCCAGGCCGCGCCGTGTGCTGATGTGGGGGGAGTTCATAGACGAAAAGTGCGCGCGCTCCCTACCGCGAGCGCACCGCTGCGTCAATGAATCGCCCCTTTCGGCGAATGGAAATAGCGGCAGCGGAAGCGGAAAAATGGAGACTTTTCTGGCCGCATCCAGCGCCCCGATGCGATGCTCGGTGAACGCGCCCGCACCCATATGAAATCGTCGCTTTTCCTCCTGCTCATCTTCGGCTGCTCGGTTTCGGCGCTTGCCGCCGAGCAGTTCGCGCTCAATCCCGACGAGGCGATCCGCACTTTCCAAACGCTGCCGGGGCTGAAGGTCGAACTCGTCGCCAGCGAGCCGCATGTCGTCGATCCGGTGAGCATGGCTTTCGATGAAGACGGGCGCATCTACGCGGCGGAGATGCTCGACTATCCGCTGATCCGCAGCGAGGGCATGTTCGGCCCGTTTCCCGATGGGCAGATTCGTCTGATGGAAGATCGCGACGGCGACGGCGTGATCGATCACTCCACGATTTTTGCGACCGCGCTCAGTTTGCCGACGAGCGTGCTGCCCTACGACGGCGGAGTGCTCGTGGCGGCTGCGCCCGATATTTGGTTTCTCAAAGACACCGATGGCGACGGCCGCGCGGACGTGCGCGAAGTGGTGCTCACCGGCTTCGACACGCGCAACGATTTGTATCGCGTCAACTCACTCTACTACGCGCCGGACGGCTGGATTTACGCGCGTGGCAATGGCGATACGCCGATTCATTGGGGCGATGATTTGCAGGGACAGCCGCTTTCGACGAAGGGCGGCGATTTCCGATTCAAGCCGCGCGAGCACAAGTTTGAGGCGGTCACCGGCTGGTCGAGTTGCTTCGGCGAAACGTGCGACGATTGGGGCCATCGGTTCGTCACCAACTCGGCCGAGCACGTCACGCAATTCGTGCTCCCGCGGCGCTACATCGCGCGCAATCCGAACCTCGTCGCGCCGTGGTCGCGCGCGGCGATTTCCGATCACGAGGAGATCGCGAAAATCTTCCGCACCTCGCCGCCGCAGGCCTGGCGCGTGGAGCGCGGCGAGATGTGGGAGCGGGAGGGGCTGACGAAAAAATACTTCGGGAACATCGAGCCGCGCGCCGACTACATGACCGCCGTGACCGGCCCGCTCATCTATCGCGAGGCGCTCATGCCGCAGTTCCGCGGGCACTACTTCCTGTGCGAAGCGGTCGGCAATCTCGTGCATCACGACGTGCTCACCGGCGATGGCCCGGTCTTCACCGCGAGCCGCGGCGAGGAGGGGCGCGAGTTCCTCACGTCGAGCGATCCGTGGTGCAGCCCGACCTTTCTCACGAGCGGGCCGGATGGGGCGATTTACGTCTGCGACATGTATCGGCAAATGATCGAGCACCCCGGTAGCGATGGCGGGCGCGGCGTGCCCAACGTGCCCGTGCCGACGATGCAGAAATACGGCATCCGCGCCGGCAGCACGCTCGGGCGCATCTACCGCATCGCGCCGGAAAACACGCCGCCGATGAAGCGCCCGCACCTGGGCAAAGCCACGCCGCAGGAACTCGCGGCGCTGCTCGACAATCCAGGCGCGTGGTGGCGCACGACGGCGCAGCGGCTGCTTTTGCAAAAGCCCGAAACCGCGCCGGTTGCGGACATCGCGCGCGTGGCTGCGCAAAGCAGCCACGCCGCCGCGCGGGCGCAGGCGCTGTGGACGCTCGACGCGCTCGGCAAACTCGACACCGCGCTGCTCCGCGCCGCGCTCGGCGACCGCGAGCCGGGCGTGCGCGAAGTCGCCGTGCAGCTTGCCGAATCACGCGCCGATCTCGCCCCGGCGCTCGCGGCGATGGCGAATGACGGGAATCCGTCGGTGCGCTTTCAACTCGCCTTCAGCCTCGGCGAGCAGCCCGCGTCGCCGGCGAGCCTTGCCGCGCTGGCCAAAATCGCAGCGCGCGACGCGGGCGACCGCTACCTCCGCACGGCGGTGCTCAGCTCCGCCACCGGCCACGAATTGGACCTGCTCGAAAGCGTGCTGGCGGGAAAAGATTCGTCGGAATCGCTGGCTGATTTCTGCCAGGAGACGGCGCAAATCATCGGCGCGCGCGGCGACTCCGCGGAGGCGGCGAAGATCGAGGAGCGGGCGCGCGGCACCTTGCCAGAAAAAGTCCGGGCGGCCTTGCGCGACGGCCTCGCAGCGGGGCGGAAACTCGGCGGAAAGAAAACTCCCGCCACCGCCCAACCGGCTCCAGCAAAGGCCGCGGAGCCGACGCCGCCCGCGCTTCCGCAGCCGGGCGGTTCGGCGGCGTTCGACGCCGTGAAGCCCGCGCTCGATCTCAAGGGCGATGCCGCGCCGGGCAAGGCGACCTTCACCGCGCGCTGCGCGACGTGCCACCGCGCCAATGGCGAAGGCGTCGCCGTGGGGCCGGATCTGAAATCCGTGACCGGCCATCCGCCGAGCCAGATTTTGCTCAACATCGTCGAGCCAAACGCCGCCGTGATCCCGAACTTCGAGTTGCATGTGGCCGAGACCAATGGCGGCGAAAGCGCCGCCGGAATCGTCGTCGCGCAGGACGACACCAGCATCACCCTGCGCGCCGCTGCCGGCGTCGAGACGACCTTTCTCCGCCGCAATCTCAAGACACTCACCAACACCAAAACCTCGCCCATGCCTGCCGGTCTGCTCGGCGGTCTGACCGCGCAGCAAATCGCCGACCTGCTCGCCTTCATCCGCAGCGCCAACTAATCCGCCCCGATGAAATCCATTTCCTCGGTGCGCTGCGTGTCCGCCCGCTGCATGTCAAAGTGCAGCGTCGCCAGGCGGCAATCTTGACCTTTCGAGGTCCGGTGCCAACTTGGCACCATGTCAGCCGTCGCCGGAAAAAACTCCCGTCTTGTCGCGCGCATCCCCTCGGGCGTGCGGAAAACCATCCAGGCTGCCGCCGACCTCGAAGGCGCGTCGCTCAATCACTTCGTCGTGCAGGCCGCGCACCGGCAGGCGCAGGAAATCCTCGAACGCGAGTCGATCCTCCGACTGAACCGCGAACAGACCAGGCGCGTGTTCGAGCTGCTCGACAAACCGCCGAAACCGAACGCGGCGCTGCTTTCCGCCAAAGCCGTTCACCGGAAACTCGTGCGTGCTTAAAGTCGAACTGCTGGATGCGACTCATGATCGCAGCGGCTTCGACTGTGGCTTGGAGCCGTTGAATCGTTACCTTCAGCAAATCGCCCGGCATAGTCCGCATTCGCCCCGCCCGCCGGATTGGGCCGCCATTTGTAAGTCACATAGATATAGCCGCGGTTGGGTGTCACCATCATCAGGAAGTTCGAGCCGGGGTAAGGCGTCAGAAACATCGGCTCGGTGAAGCTAAGATTGGGAAACGCCACCGCCGTCGCAAAGGTCGCGCCGCCGCTCGGCGGGCGCGTCGGGAAGACGCCGTTAAGGTAAGGCGTGAACGGCGTTGCGTTGTCCAACCCATAGACCTGTCCCCATGCGCTGACAGCACCAAGCAAGACGTTAAGAACAGCCGTGAGAAAAAGAGAAAAGCG
>JANXSB010000682.1 GCA_025352865.1 Chthoniobacter sp.
CAACGAGGAGACCGGCTACATCGGCAGCTCGATGTACAACCACGGCTTTGCCACGCTGGCGCTCGCGGAGTCGTATGGCGCGGTGGCGGATGAGCGGATCGCGCCAGCGCTGAAGAAGGCGGTCGAGCTGATCCTCACTTCGCAGGAGAAAAACAAGTTTAAGGCGTGGCGCTATTCGCCGGATGCGTCGGACGCGGATTCGACGGTGAGCGGCGCGTGCTTTGTCGCGCTGATCGCGGCGCGCAATGCGGGGCTGAAGGTGCCGGACACGGCGATCGACGGCGCGCTGAAATTTTACACCGACTGCCAGAACATCGGCGACGGCGGCATCGGCTACATGCCGCGCAGCGGATCGCACGGTGGCGCGACGACGGCGATCGGCGTGGCGGCGTACGCGTATGCGCGAAAGAAGGATCAGCCGACTTTCCTGAAGGCGCTCAAGGCGATGAAGGGCAGCGACGACGGCAACGGCGGGGGCTATCCGTTTTACTACGACTACTACGCGGCGCAGGCCTTTTTCCAGGGCGACTTCAAGGCGTGGCAGATCTGGAATGACAAGCAGGTGAAGCACCTCACGGAACTCCAAAACGATGATGGAAGCTGGGACGCGGGCCTCGGCGCGGGGACTTGCACGGCGCTCGGGCTGCTCTCGATCGCGCTGAATTACCGCTACCTGCCGATCTACGAACGGTGATGAAAAAACGCGCGCCCATTTTTGCCGCCGCGCTGCTCGCGCTCGCGCCGTGCGAGGCGCAGGAGCGGGTGCGAATCCGCGTCGCGCCGGCGGCGGAAGAGGTAAAACAAGACGGCGTGCCGGTAGTGCGGATCTTCGATGCACCGCTTCCCAATCTTAATACCGATGCGTCGCTCTCCGACATCGAAGACCGTTTGCTGAAACGGGACGGGTATCTTTTTTCGCCCGCGAAAAAAGCTGACCGCACGCTGCGGCCGGTTTCCGTCATTGAGCGCGCGCTGGCGGCGTTGCGGGCGGAGGTGCGGAACAACGCGGCGGGTGTGATCATCGTGAACGGGCGGCCGGTGCTCATTCGCGCCTCCGATGTGGAGAGAGATGAGCGGGAAGCGGAGGCGGCGAATCCGGCGGCGGCGCAGGTGCTGGAATTTGCCGACGGCAGCCGGTTGCACGGTTTGCTCGAAGGGCTCGACGGCGGGAAAAAGGAAATCGTCTGGCGCGGGGTGGATGCTTCCGCGCCGATCATTTTTCCGCTCGCGCAGATCAGCCATTTTGAATTTTCCGCGAAGGCGAAATCGGAAGTGAAAGTCCACGCCACCGTGATGCTGAGCGGTGGCGACTGGCTGACCGGCGATGTGACCGGGCTGCGCGACGGACGGCTCCAGCTCAGGCTAGCAGACGGCACCGCGCTGACCGTGGACCGGGCGCATCTCGAGTGGATTTACTTTTCCAAAACCGCCGCGCCCGAATGCTACGACGGCCCGCAAAACATGTCGGGCTGGGTCTCCAGCGGCGGCTGGGCCTACCGCGAGGGCGCGCTGCGGGCGACGCAGCCGTCGGCGGTCGGCCGGATGTTCGAGTCGCTGCCGGACGAGGTGGAGTACCGGTTTGAGTTCGACAACGGAGGCGGCGGCACGCGCGCATTTGCGGTGCTGCTCCACGGCGCGGAGGCGGCGGCGCGCGGCCTCACCACGGGGATGGTGCGGCTGATGGTCAATGACTCGACCTTTCAGCTCTGGTCGCAGCGCGATGAAAATGTGAAGCAGGAGACGGCCGACCTTTCCAAAATCCTGGCGGCTCCGGCGAAGCCGGCGGACGGCGCGACGCCCGCGCAGCGCAAGCCGATGCGCTGGCGCATTTTTGAAAACCGCGTGTCGGGCCGGCTCGTCGTTTTCATCGACGGGCGAAAAATCGGCGACTGGAATATGGGCAAGGGGAAGGTGGGCGAAAATCGCGGGAGCCTGAGCTTTCAGCCGATGGCGTGGAGCAGCAACAGCGAACAGTCGCTGGCGAAAATCCGCGTGCTGCCGTGGGACGGGTTTGTGCCGGTGGACGATGCGCTGGAGAATGTGCGCCCGAAGACGGACCAGGTGGTGCTGGCGGACGGCGACATGCAGCAGGGCCGGATCGAGAGCGTGACGGGCGACAAAGTGAAGGTCGGCACGGATTCGGTCGCGCGGGAAAAAATCGCGCTGCTGCGTTTCGCGCGGCCGGCGACGGTGCCGGACGAAGACCCGGCGGTGGCGCGGGTGCGGCTCGCGCAGGGCGGGGAGTTCGACGTGGCGGCGATCGGTTTTCACGAAGGCAAGCTGGGCGTGCGGACGAACTTCGGCGGCGAGCTGGCGCTCGCGGCGGCGGCGGTGCGCGGAGTTGAGTTTGCGCATCTCACGCCGGTCGCAGGGAAGCCGCTGGACACGCTCGTTTTCAAAAATGGCGACCAGCTCCGCGGCCTGCTGGAATCCGTGGCGAACGGCCAGAAGCTGCGGTGGCGGGCCGCGCCGGCGACGCCGCCGGTGGAGATGGACACGGCGCGGATGGCCGGCGTGCTCATCGCGCCGCGAGGCGAGCGGCCCGCGGCAAAGACGGGCGTGCTCGCGTGCTGCCGGAACGGCGATTTTGTGGCCGGGGATTTTGTGTCGCTCGACAAGGAGCGGCTCGCGCTGGAAAGCGCGGCGGCGGGTCGTCTCGCGATGCCGCGCGATGCCGTGCGCGCGCTCTATTTTGCCGCTGACGGCAGACTGCCCTTGCTCGACGGCGCGTCCGACCACGAGGTCTGGGAGGCCGGGATGGACTTCAATCGCGGGAATGCCGAGCAGCGGAAAAAGCGGGCGGCGGAGGGCAAGGCGCCGCCGAGCCTGTGGTCGTATTTCGACGGCGCGTTTGCCGTGAAGCGCACCGCCGCGAACAAGTCGAACGCCTATAATAACGGCAACTTCAATCTCGGCCGCATCGTCGAGGGGCTGCCATCGCGCGTGGAGTTCAGCTTCGATGTCATCGGGAAAAAAAATCAGGTCTTTTTCTCCTCCTACCTTTTTTCCGAGCCCGACAACTCGGGCTACATGATGCAGTTCCACCAGGCGGGCATGTTCATCTACGACACGGGCGCGCAGCAGCGCGGGCGGGCGATGGTGCAGCAGCAACAGCAGATTCAGTTTGGCGAAAAGGTGAAGGCCGACGCCGCGCAGCACCGCATCCGCGTGCTCGCCGACCGGCCAACGGGCCGGATGACGATCCTCGTGGATGATGTGGTGGTGGGAAACTTCGGGCCGAAGGTCGGCGCTCCGCCGCGCAATCTCGGGCGCGGCCTCGCGCTGCTGCCGCAGCAGAATTCGGCCTGCACTTTCGCCAATCTCTGGGTCGCGCCGTGGAACGGGCAACTGCCGGGCCCTGCGCCCGCCGCCGCCGCGCCGCCCGACAGCGTGCTCCTCGCGAATGGCGACGAAGCGCAGGGCACCGTCGGCGCAGCCACGCCGGAGACCGTGCAGCTCGAGTCCGAGGTGGGCACGCTCGACCTGCCGGTGAAGCGGCTGACGGCGCTGGAATTCGGCGGGCGCGCGTCATCGTCGTCGTCCGGCGTGCGGCTGCGGCTGAGCGACCGCAGCGTGCTCACGGTCAGCGCGTACCGGATCGAAAATGAAACGGTGGTCTGCCAGAGCGCGGTCGCCGGGGAGGTCCGCCTGCCGCTGGGCGCGGTGCAGGAGATCGTCTTCGCGGCGGCTGTGCCGTAGGCGCGCGCCTATGCGCGCTCGGCGGCGAGGAGGATGCCGGCGGCTTTGTCGAGCGTCTCCTGCCATTCCTGCGCGGGGACGGAATCCGCGACGATGCCCGCCCCGACATGAAAATGCGCGCGCCCGCCTTCCACGATGAGCGTGCGGATGGCGATGCTGAACGCGCTCTCGCCGTTGAAGCCGAACCAGCCGAGTGCGCCGGTGTAGAGCCCGCGCGGCGCGGGTTCGAGTTCCGCGATGATTTCGCGCGCGCGCTTTTTCGGAGCGCCGGTGATCGAGCCGCCGGGGAAACAGGCGCGCAGCGCGGCGACGTGATCCATTTCCGCGCGCAAGCGCCCCTCGACGGTTGAGA
>JANXSB010000085.1 GCA_025352865.1 Chthoniobacter sp.
ATGATCGGTCTGCTGGGAACGGTCACGGGCATGATCAAGGCCTTTGCGACGCTGGGGGCGTCGGGCATCGGCGACCCGTCGAAACTTTCGGAAGCCATCGGCGAAGTGCTCGTGGCCACGGCGAGCGGTCTCTTCATCGCGATCCCGGCCTTCTTTGGCTACTACGTGCTGCGTAATCGGGCGATCAAGTCCCTCCACGACATTCAGGACACCATGGCCGGTCTCTTTCGCAAGATGCCCTACGATCATCTCGCCGGGGCGCACATCGGCGATGATGAACTTTATGCCGCTGTGCCGAACTGGGTCGGTCACGAAGCGCAGCAACCCCACCACGCTGAACCTCCACACCATTGATTTTTCACTATGATGACCTATCGGAGGGCTAACTAACTATGGCCGGCGGCGGAGGCGGAGCTGAGGGCGAGCCGGAGTTTCAGATCGCGCCGATGATCGACGTGCTCCTAGTGCTGCTCATCTTTTTCATGAGCATTACCACGACGCAGGTTTTGAAGGTGGATAAGTCGATCACGCTGCCGCTCGCGCCCGACGCCTTGAAAAAGGACAACACCCGCGCCGAAGCCATCGTCAATGTCCGCTGGGATCCGGCGAAGAAGAAGGCGGAATATGTCATGAACGACAGGCTGTTTCCCGAGCTGACTGAGATGACGAAAGCGATCAAAGAAGCGAAAAGACTCGGCGAAGCCCAGGTCACGCGGTCGGCGAATACGACCTTCCGCGTGGTTATTCGCGGGGACCGCGAGGCTTCGGCGATGAGTGTCTCGCGGGCGATGAACGCGGCGGCGGAGGCCGGGGTGAGCGACATTTCCTTTTCCGCGGCCAATAAGGACTAAGACCCATGAAACGCCTCCCCATGAATGCCAACGAAGGGATGATCGGCTTTCAAATCGCGCCGATGATCGACGTGGTTTTCGTCATCATGCTTTTCTTCATGGTCATGGCCGGTGCGGTGAAGGTGGAGAAGGAACTGAACACCCAGCTTCCCGGCAACGCCGAGACGAGCGGGCCGACGGAGATGGTGGATGAGATGGTCATCGCGATCGCCGAGACGGGCGAGGTGACACTTAATGATGAGCCGATGGACACGCCGACGAGCCGCGACATGCCCACGCTCAAGAACACCCTCACGCGGCTCAAGCAGGCGGGCGATCAGTCGAAGACACCGACGATGGTCACGGTGGTCAGCGAGCCGCAGGCGAAATACGCACGCACGGTGGATGTGCTCGATGCGCTTTCGGTCGCAGGGATCACGAACGTGACATTTACCGTCAGCGAAGAGGAGTAGCTGTGGCGTCGAGCGGCGAGCCTGTGGGGGAGGGCTCGTTGGGGACAATCGAGCGCTCGGCCAGCTGGTGGTGCGAGGGGCGTAGGGGTTGTCACCACTAGGGAAAAACATCGCGCCAGGCCTTCCCGGCCTGGGGCGGTTTTTACCTCGTCGTCACAAAAGCGCCGCGGCTGCGTATCATTCCTGCTGAATGGTGGCGGGATGAAGATGCAACTTTGGAAACCGGCTGATGACGCGAAGACTTCCGGGCGGGCGCGTGCGCCGCGCCGGAAATCGGTGGCGGCGATCCTGCGCGCGGCCTACCGCCGCTTTGCCGGCGATGCGGTGACGCGGCGGGCGGTGCGGCGCTGTCTGCCGTAGCCGGCGGCGCGTGGGCGTTTCTGGGGAGACGGTGGAAAAGCGGGGGAGACGGTTATTGCAATTAGACTTTTTGGCCGGACGTGGGACGTTCCGCGCTATCATTTTTCCCTCCATGAAAGCGTTTCCCTCGCCCGCCTCCCTCCGACCCACGATCCCGGTGCTGCGCGCCGCCCTGGCGCTCCTGCTCGGGCTGCCCATCGCCGCGGCCAGCGCGTCCACTTTCACCTGGAATAACACCACGGGAAACTGGAATGACGGGACGAAGTGGGGCGGCAGCGCACCGACGGGGACGAACGCGGCGGATGTGCTCATCTTCGGCGGCGATGTGGGGGCGGTGCTGGGCACGGCACCGAATTACACGGCGACGAACAATGTGCCGGTGACGCGTTTCCAACTGAACCAGCTCACGCTCCAGACGACCGACGCCGGGGTCACGGGGCTGGACAACTACATCACGGGCAGTGCGCTGCAACTGACAGGCACGTCGCCGCAGATTCTGGAAAACGGCGCGGGGTTCACGGTGGATGCGCCGATCGATCTCACGGCGACGACGGTGCTGGGCGGCACCTCGGCGGGGACGGTGTCGCTGAATTATGCGATCTCGGGGCTGGTCGATATTGTCAAAAACGGGCCGGGGACGTTTCGGTTCGGCGCGCCGCCCTTTGTGGATCCGATCCTGGGGGCGTCCGCCAATACCTGGCTCGGCCGGCTGACGGTGAATGCGGGGACGTTTCGCTTTAATAACAATGCGCAGGCCGCGCCGACGGCGCTGCGCGCGAATCCGGTGACGATGAGCGCCGGGACATCGCTGCCGTTTGCGACGAAGACGAGCGATCCCGAATCGTCCCTGCGGCTGGGCACGCTAAGCGGCCTGGGGGGGCTGGTGCAGGCGCGCGGGCAAGTGAACGCGGGCAGTCAGGACAGTCTCGACATTACCATCCATGCTTTCACGGACGGAGACTACGCGGGCACGCTGAGCAATACGCTCATCGGCGTGCAGAGTGCCGGGCATAATACGGGAACCCTGACCGTGCGCGGGACGGCGGTGCAGACGCTGAGCGGGACGCTCGACATCGAGAAAGATGTGGCCGTGAGCGGAGGCGCGACGCTGCGGCTGGCGGGGAACGCCTCGCTCAACACGCATATTGGCGGGGGGATTCCCACGAGCGGCGGGATCACGCTCAATGGCGGCACATTCATCCTCGACAATGCGACCACGAACATCCCGACCCGGCTCCGCGATGGCAACTCCGGCAGCAGCGGGGCCGATGTCATTGGTGGCGGCACTTTTTCATTGATCGGAAATGGGGCGGGCACCTCCGAGATCGTCTCGCGGCTGCAGCTCGGCTCGCCCACCAAGCCGCGCTCCGGCGCGCTGACCGCGAGTGTGACGCACAATGCGGCGGCGGCGGCGACGACGGTGATCGACTTCCAATCCTACGCGCGCGACCAGGCGCAGAACCCCTGCAACACCGTCAATTTCGCGGCGCGCAACGGCGCGGGCACGCCGCTGGCGCTCGGGAGCGCGGGCAATAATCCGCGGATCATTTTTTTCACGACGAGCGGCACGGTCTTCACGGTGCCGCTGTTCAACGGCCTGCTCGGCAACACCGGCGCGGGCGATTCGACGACGGTCGGCTGGGCGACGGTGAATGGCACCGACTTCGCCACGCACGGCGCGGTGAATGGCGTCGCGGCGGTGCCGGTGTTCGCCCCGCCCGTGGGGACTGGCACCGGTGACGCGACGATGAATGTCGTGCTATCGACCAGCCTCGCGCTGACGAATGCGAGTGGCTACAGCGTGAACTCGATCAAGCTCGCTCCCTCCAGCGCGTCCCAAGTGCTCAGCCTCGCTGCGGGCAATCTCAGGACCGCGGCGATCCTGCTCGCGGGGAGCACGGACTTTTCGATCACCTCCACCGGCGGCGGCGTTGGCAATGCCGGCGGCACCGGGCCGCGCTATTTCCACATCCAGCAGGCGGTGCTCAATGTCGGCGCGTCGCTCGCCACCGCGATCAATTCGCCCGTGGTCAAGGCGGGGGACGGCACGCTCGTGCTCACCAGTGCCAGCAATGTCTCCGTGACCGCGCCGCTCTACATCAATGCCGGCGGCGTGCGCGCCACGCCGGGCAGCAGTCTGCCGTCCGGCGAGTTGCGCTTCCGCGGCGGGGTCCTCGAGATCACCGGCGGCGGCACCTTCACGCGTACGCTCGGCTTTGGGACGAATCATCTCACCTGGTCCGGCATCGACGGTGCGCTCGCGAATGTCGGCGAGGAGCGCGGCAGCGGCGGCTTCGCGGCCATCGGCGCGGATGTGACCGTGGATCTGAATACCGCTGGCGCGACGAACTTCGCGTGGGAAGACCTCGGCTTCCTCGACAGCGGCTTTGCCCTCGTCTTCGGCTCCCGCAATGCGACGGCGAAGGTGACGTTCGCCGATAACATCAACCTCACGCAGACGCCGCAGGCTGTGGTGGCCCCTGCACTGCCCAACGCGCTGAACTACAACGCGCGCGAGTTTCGCGTCGTCGATAACCCCGGCTCGGCCACCGATTCCGCGACGATCAGCGGAGTGATCTCCGGCAGCTTACAAAACGATCTGTACAAGACGGGCGACGGTCTCCTCGAACTCACCGCCACCAATACCATGCAGGGCATGGTGCTCCTCACGGCCGGCACCCTCAAGCTCACCGGCAGCCTTTCCAACAGCATCCTCACCGACGTGCAAAACACCGCGACGCTGACCGGCACGGGCACGGCGACGCAGATCGTTTTGGAAAGCGGCGGCGCGCTCGCGCCGGGCAACGGCGGCATCGGCACGCTCAACGCCAGCAAGCTGACGTGGCGCTCCGGCGGCACCGGCTTTTTCGACCTCGGCGCGGCGGGCACCGCGGACAAGATCGCGCTCGGCGGCGGCGCGCTGGTCAAAGGTTCCGCGAGCGGCACGTTCACTTTCAACTTCAACGGCACCGGAGCCAGCGGGCAGGTCTATACGCTCGCCACTTTTGGCTCGACCACTTTCACTGCGGCGGATTTTACCGCGACGAATCTCACCGCCGGCGTCACGGGGACATTCCAAGTCACGGGGACGACGCTCACCTTCAACACGGGCGCGACGGCCCCGCTCGAAGTCTGGCGGCAGTTCTACTTCGGCGCGGGCGCGACGAATTCCGGCACCGCCGCGGACACCTTCGACGCCGACAGCGACGGGCTGGCCAACCTCGGCGAATACGTGCTCAACGGCTCCAGTCCGCTCGTGTCCTCGACCGCGCTGCTGCCCGTCACCGGGTTCAGCGGAAACTTTCCGACCTTCACTTTCACCCGCAACCTGAGCGCGACGGACGTGACGCTTTTCATCGAAGCCAAATCCGACCTGCTCGCGGCGACTTGGACGACGCTGGCCACGCGCCCTGGGGCCGGCCCGTGGACGCCGAGCGGCGGCGCGAGCGTGGTGGAAACCGGCGGCGGTGTCGTCACGCTGACTGACTCGGTCAGCCTGCCCAGCGCGACGAAACGCTTTTTCCGGCTGCGGGTCACGCACCCGTAACGGCGCGGGCCGCGCTTCACGCGAAAGTCACAATCGCCCGCTTGACCGGGACGGGCCGGTTCCGGGAAATTCACGCCGTGACGTCCCGCCTCGTGAAAGCCAAACCCAAGTCCAAACCCGCGTCGGCCCTGCCGCTCCCGACCGTCGCCGAGGAACTGGCGTTTTTGCGCAAGACCTTTCGCGATCTCGTGACGGCGTACGGCGCGGC
>JANXSB010000007.1 GCA_025352865.1 Chthoniobacter sp.
CCGTGGGAGAGTACGGTACTGGAAGGCTCTTATTCCGGCTCCGCGCAAGCGTGGAGGCTTTCGTCATTGCTGCTCGTGCACCGGCGGCATCTCGGTGTCTTTGATCGGGTAGCCGGGCGCTTCGGTGCGGGCGGTGCGGAGTATTCGTCAAGTCTTCGCCGAGGTCGGTGGCGAGGTCGTAAAGTTCGAGCGGCGCGTCGTGGCGGAGATTGTGAACGGCCTTCCAATGGGCATCCGAGAGCACGAAAATGATGTTCGGCGGGCGCTGGGCGGCACGGGCCGCGAGGGTGAAAAAAGCGAGAGAGAGAAAGAGTCGGAGGGGCAAGGTCATGGCCGATCGGATAGCGAATCGGCGCACGCTTGGCGAAGCGTTTCCCGCGGAAGAAAGGAGCTTGGGCTTGACCGCGTCCGGGCACGCGGGGCGAGAGTCGCGCTGCCATGAAACTCCTTCCCTCCCTTGCCGGTGCGTACGCCGCCATCGCGCTTGCTTTTCACCCCGCCAACACGCTCGCGCAAGCCGCCCCCGAAGCGGGCGGCGAACAGGATGGGCCCGCCATCCTCTCAATCACCGAGGAGACATTTTCGCTCCCCATCGCCGACGCGGATCATCTGCTCCACGATGTCCCGGCGGACGCGCTCCGCTACGCGCGCCTCCGCGAAATGCTCTCCGGCAACAAGGCGCGGCTGGAGCGGCTCACCGTTTTGCGGACGAAATCCGGGCAGCGCGCCGTGGCCGAGAGCATCGACGAATTGCGCTACGGGACGGAGTTTCGCCGCCGGCAAACTCCCGACCAGACGAACCCTGCCGACAAGACCGACAAGACCGACAAGACCGACAAGCCCGCGCCGAAGACTCCGCCGCCGCCCGTAAATGCGGCGGACAATTCCCTCGTGCCGGTCACTTTCGAGACGCGCAATGTGGGCGACATCATCGAGCTGGAGCCGGTGCTCGGGCCCGATGGGATCACGATCAACGTGAATCTCGTGACGGAGTCCACGCACTACGCGGGCGACCACGCGGATGGCGGCCCTCATCCGGTGAAAATGCCGATCTTCGACGTCTCGAAAATCACGACCGCAATCACCGTGCGGGATGGCCAGCCCTATTTGCTGGGCACGCTCAATCCGCCCTTTGGCAACGGGCTCACGCGCGAGCAGAAAGAGCAGCGCGTGTGGCTGAACTTCCTCACTGTGGATGTCGTCCGGCTCGAACGCGGCGCGCACTCCAAGGGCGCTGCGGCCATCGCCGCGAAGGCGCAGGCCATCCGCATTCCGAAGCTGGAATTTCGCGAGGCCTCCGTCACTGAGGCGGTGGATTTTTTGCGCCGGAAAAGCGTGGAACTCGACCCGGAAAAGAAGGGCCTCAACATCGTCCTCAAAGCGCCGCCAGACCTCGCGAAAATCAAGATCACGCTCAGCCTCGCCGACGTGCCGCTGCTGGAGGCGGTGCGGTATGTGGCCAATCTCGCCGCGCTCATCGTCGAGCCGGAGGATTCCGCGCTGCTGCTGCGCGCGGCGGGCGAAAATCCGTAGCGCATTTCCAGTGCGGGCGGTTTCCGCTTTGCCTTGCGCGCGGGGCGCGGCGTAGCGTTCGCGGCTCATGACCGCCGCCACGCCTTCCGACCTCTTCGCCAGCTACCAGCCGGCAGCGGATGTCTTCGACGAAATGCGCGCCGCCGACGGCACGGTGCGCCCGCACTGGCGCACGCTCGCGGAGAGCATCGGGCGGCTCGGGGCGGACGGGCTGGATGAGCGGCGGGAAAGCGTGCGCGGGCTGCTGCGCGAGCATGGCGTGACTTACAACGTGTCCGCCGACGGCCGCAGCGCGGAGCGGAGCTGGGAGCTGGGCGCGCTGCCCATGGTCATCAGCGCGGAGGAGTGGGCGCAGCTCGAACCAGGACTCATCCAGCGCACGCAGCTTTTGAACATGGTGCTGGCCGACATCTACGGCCCGCAGCGCCTCCTGCGCGACGGCCTTCTGCCGCCCGCGCTCATCCACGCGAACCCTGGTTTTCTCCGCCCATGCAGCGGCATGCGCGCGCCGCGCGGCATGTTTCTCACGCTCCACGCCATCGACCTCACCCGCGCGCCGAATGGCAAATGGTGGGTGCTCACCGACCGCACGCAGGCCCCGAGCGGCATCGGCTATGCGCTGGAAAACCGCAGCATCATCTCGCGCGTTTTGGGCGATGAATTCCGCGCCTGCCATGTGCAGCGGCTCGCCGCCTTCTTTGCCCAGCGCACCGAGGGGCTGCGCGCCATGGCCCCGTGGGCGGATGAGCCGCGCAGCGTCCTCCTCACGCCCGGCCCTTTCTCCGAGACGTATTTCGAGCATGCCTACATCGCGCGGCATTTCGGCGTCCCGCTGGTCGAGGGCAACGACCTGACCGTGCGCGACCGCCGCGTGTTTTTGAAAACCCTCGATGGGCTCCAGCCGGTGGACGTGATCGTGCGGCGCGTGGATGACACGTTTTGCGATCCGCTGGAATTGCGCGGCGATTCCTTCCTCGGCGTGCCGGGCCTCGTGGAAGCGGCGCGCGCGGGCCGCGTGGCGATCTCGAATGCGCTCGGCTCCGGCGCGGTCGAGTCGCCGGCGATCCTCGCCTTTCTGCCCAAGCTCGCACGCCATCTCCTCGGCGAGCAATTGCTCATTCCCAATGTGGCGACGTGGTGGTGCGGGCAGGAGCCCGAGCGCGACGCCACGCTGCGCGGCCTCGCCACGCGCGTCGTGAAGCGCGGCTTTGTCGGCGGCCACGCGGACCCTTCGTTTGGCGATGCGCTCTCCGCCGACGAGCGCGAAAAACTCGCGGCGCGCATCCTCGCGAACCCGCAGGGTTACGTGGGCCAGGAGCGCATGGCGCTCTCCACCACGCCGGTCTGGAATGGCGGGTGCCTCGATCCGCGCCCGCTCATCCTTCGCTGCTACGTCTGCGCCACGGCGCGCGGCTACGCGGTCATGCCCGGCGGGCTCACGCGCGTCGGGGCATCTTCCGGTTCGCCGATCGTCTCCTCGAAGCACGGCGGCGGGAGCAAGGACACCTGGGTGCTCTCCGCCGGGCCGGTGGAAAACGCGCCGCCAGCCGACGTGAGCATCGCTTCCATGCATTTCGACCCCGGCCACGCCGCGGTGCCGAGCCGCGTGGTCGAGAATCTTTTCTGGCTCGGCCGCTACGCCGAACGGCTCGAAGACACCACGCGCCTCCTCCGCACCGCGCTGGGCCGGCTCGCAGGCGAAGGCGGAGCCGCCGAGGAACGGGAACTCGCGGCGCTCGTGCGCTGGTTCGTCTTCATTGAAAAACTGCCCGAGGATTTCGAGGAGAGCGCGACCAGCGCAAAGTTCGCCGACGCGCTGCGCGGGCTCGTCTTTGCGGCGGACGAATCCGGCAGCGTCCGCGAACAGCTCGGGCGCGTCAGCTTCATCATCGCCAGCGTCCGCGACCGCCTGAGCGGCGATACGTGGCGCATTCTCAATCAAATGCAGACCGAGTTTCCCGCCACCATCCGCCGGCCCACGCCCGGCGCGATCCTCGCCGCGCTGCACCGGCTCATCTTTCAGCTCGCAGCCTTCAGCGGCATGGAGATGGAAAACATGACCCGCGGCCACGCGTGGCGTTTCCTCGAAATGGGCCGCCGCCTCGAACG
>JANXSB010000027.1 GCA_025352865.1 Chthoniobacter sp.
CGCCGAGCACATCGACGACATCATCTCTTGGCTGGCCTACAAGGAAGCCAAGGCACTGCTCCAAATCCCGGGCGCCGGGTCAGCCGACGGCGGCTGGGAAGATCTTTTCGCCCGGCTCACACCCGCCCTCGTCGAGCAAACCGGCCACGGCTGGCGTCTGCAAAACGGCGAGGTTTTCAGCCCCGACGCAGTGTGGGCGACCCTGCCGCTGCCCGGCGATTTCTCCGGCACCAGCTACCGCGTGCGCGCAAAGTTGCGGCAGGTCGGCAGGAGCGATGTCTTTCATATCGTTCTGCCCGTGGGCGACCGCATGACGGGATTTGAACTGGACGGGTGGGGTGGCAAATACACCGGCATGAATCAGGCCGATGGACAGGCGGTCGAGAAACTGCCCGGAGTCCTCGAAGGCAGACAGGTGACCGACGCCGAGCCGCATGACTTGGAAGTAACCGTGCGCCTCGCCGCCCCGAACGCCACCATCACCGCCACGCTCGACACCCGCCCGCTCTACGAATGGAGCGGCCGCACGACCGCGCTCGCGCAGTTCGGTGGCTGGGCCACCAGCCCGCGCCGTTCGCTGGCCCTCGGCGCCGTCACCGCCAACTGGGCCGTGTCGGAGGTGAAGGCGCAGAAGCTGAACGAGAAATAAGCCGGGCGCTGCGATCGCCGCCTGCGGAAGGCATCATCCCGGCGGGCCAAAACCCGTCGCGCGCCTTACTGGAACTTGATCCTCACCTCGGGCGCGGCTTCGACCTTCATCCCGTCGATGCCCTTCATCAGCGCCTTGCTTTCCTGGAGCGTCTTTGGGTTTTCCTTCGCCAGTTTTTTGAACTTCTCCGGGGCGGCGAGCAGTTTGTTGAAATCCATTTCCATGAGTGTCACGCGCGAGCCGTCGCGGTACTCGGCGTTGGTCTCCTTGATCGTGCCGGCGACCTCCACGGACATCTTCACTTTCATGTCCTTCATCATCTGCTTCATCATGCCTATCGCCATCTCTTCCATGGCCGCGGGCTGTTCCGGCTTCGGCTCATTCTTCGCCTCCAACTGCGGCATCTTCAGCACCAGTTCCGCCGGGCTTCCCTTGGTGAATTTGAAGGTCACCGGCTCCTTTTTCTTCTCGGTGCCGGGTCCGGCATTCACGCCGCCGGGCGTCGGCATCGACTCGCCGGGATTCTGATCGAGCTTCACTTTGCTGATGTCGGTGAAGGCATAGACCGCGGTGAAACCGCTCCCGTTTTCGTTGTCGATTTTTTTCGCCGAGACAAAGGTCACGCCCTCGCCCATGCCCGCCGCTGCGGCCTTCAGCTTCTTCTCGTCCATGACCTCAAAGCCCTTCGCGGGCTTGTCCGCTTTCTTCTCGCCGAGCCCGCCGAAGCCCGCGGCCATCTGCTCCATCTGCGCGATCGTCGCTTTGCTCATCACCACGGTTTCCTCGATCGTCCCGCTGCCGTCGGGCTTGAGCTTCACGACTTTTTCAATTTGCAGGCAGCCGGTGAGGCCGAGGGTGAAAAGGAGGGCGGTGAGGAGGGCGCGGAGGGGTTTCATGGGGCGGACGTTGCCGCGCGAGGCGGAGGGGCGCAAGGCCGTTTTGGGTGCGGGCGCGCGGATTGATTTTCGAGAGCGCGCGTCTGATCTGGCGTGCGCTGCCGCTGCCACCGTTTGCGCTTTCCTCGCGCGGCGGCTTCGGCCCATCATCCCCGGTCATGCACCCGCGCACCTCCCCGGCGATTCTGTTTTCCCTCATCGCACTTGCCGCGCTGCCGCTGGGCTGCAACCGGAGTGCCGGCCCCGATCTCGCCGCCGAAGTCGCGCGGCTCAATGCGGAGTCGGAGGGGTTGAAGCAAAAGCTCGCCGCAGCGGAAAAGAATCTCGAAGCGCGAAAGGACGCGGCGGAACTCACCGTCGAGACGACTGCGGCGGCGAAAAAACAGGCGGTGGAAAAGGAGCAGCTCGGCGCGCAAAAGGACGCGCAAATCCGCGCGTTGCAGGCCGAGCTGGCGGCGCTGAAAAAAAGCGAGGCGCTGGTCTTTGCGGAGATCAGCAGCTTTCAGCAGCAGGGCCTCACGACCGTCGCGCTCAGCCGCTACGAGCAGTTCACGCGGGACTACCCGCAGAGCCCGCTCGTGGCGAACGCCGTCTTTGCCATGACGCAGCTTTCCGTGACCGCCGACCGTGAGGCAAAGACGCGCGCTGGCCAGGTCGGCGCGAAGAAGCGGGAGAGCGAGGTTTTGAAATATCTCGCGGAGGGAAGCGCGAGCGTGGAGGAGATCGCGCCGCTGCTGAAAAACAAGACGCCTGCCGAGGTTGCGAAGCTGCTCGGGCCGCCGAACCGGACGTATCGGAACGGGACGGAATTCGGTTACGTGGACAAAGTCAGCGACCCCGGGAAGGGCGGCAAGGACACGCTCGTCATCAGCTTTGACGAAGGAAAAGTTTCCGGCCTGCGCGCGGGCTATCTCGGGCGGGAGATCAAGCCCTGAGGGCGGGAAATTCCGCCTACTGCACCGGTGCCATCAGCCGCGCGACGCGCACTTTCAGCCGGAACCAAAAGCTGGCATCCGCCAGCTCGTGCGCGAGCGCG
This sequence comes from Chthoniobacter sp., assembly GCA_025352865.1. Taxonomy (GTDB): domain Bacteria; phylum Verrucomicrobiota; class Verrucomicrobiia; order Chthoniobacterales; family Chthoniobacteraceae; genus Chthoniobacter. Next base: position 2,582 of record JANXSB010000027.1, read on the forward strand.
GGAGTGCTGTCGGCGAAGTCGCGTTCGAGCATCGCCGCGACCTGATTGGCGAAGGCGTGCTCGTAGAAGCCCATGGTGATTTCGAAGTTCAGGCGGAATGAGCGGTTGTCGAAATTGGCGGTGCCGATGGCGCAGTAGTCGTGGTCCACGAGCATGACTTTCTGGTGCATGAAACCGCGCCGATGGCGGAACCAGCGGATGCCGACCAGCTCTGTCTCGGCGAGGTAGGAAAAGGCGGAGAGCCACACCAGTTCCTTGTCCGGCTTCTCCGGGATGAGGATGCGCACGTCCACGCCGCGCAACGCCGCGAGCTGGAGCGCGGAGATGAACTGCTCGTTGGGCACAAAGTACGGGCTCGCGATCCACAGGCGCTCCTTCGCCGAGTGGATGGCGTGGAGGAAAAAAAGCGTGGCTGTTTCCAGCTCATCCGCGGGGCCGCTCGGCAGGCAGAGCGCGCCCACGGTGCCGCCGCGCGCGGCGACGGGATTCCAGTTGAGATCCAGCGGCGCCTCGCCCACGGCCCAGTGCCAGTCCTCGATCCACGCCACCTGCACGCACTGCACCACGGGGCCTTCGACCTGCACATGCGTGTCGCGCCACGGGCCGATCTTCGGATCGAGCCCGAGGTATTCGTCGCCGACATTGTGCCCGCCGACAAAGGCGGTGAGGCCATCCACGACGACGATCTTGCGGTGGTTGCGGAAGTTGATTTGAAAATGGTTCGCCGCGCCTTTCGTCGTGTTGAAAGGCGCGATCTGCACTCCGGCGGCGCGCAGCTCGGCGCAGTAGTTGGTCAGCTTGCCGCTGCCGACTTCATCGAAGAGCACCATGCAGCGCACGCCGGCCTGCGCGCGGGCGATGAGCGCATCGCGCAGTCGCCGCCCGAGCCCGTCGTCGTGGATGATGTAAAACTGCACGAGCACGTATTCGCGCGCCGACGCGATGGCCGCGAAGATCGCGGCGAAGGCCGCCTCGCCGTCGATCAGCAGCGTCGCGCGGTTGTGCGCGGTGAAGGGCAGCTTGGCTAGCCGTTCGAGCAGCAGCTCCTCGCTCCGGCCCGCTTTGGTTTGCAACCGCCGCCTGTCGAATTCCTCCGCGAGTTTCCGCGCCACAGCGTTGGTCTTTAGCAACTCCGCGCGCCGCTTCGTTACGTAGCCTTCAAATTTCGCCCGTCCAAAAACCCAGTATGCAGGCACCGCCACGTAGGGCAACGTGATGAGCGACACGGCCCACGCGATCGCACCCTGCGCAGTCCGCGTGTCCATGATCGCTTTTACCGCTGTGAGGATGCCCGCGATTTCGCACGCGAGGGCGAGGCCGCTGAGCAGAGTGGGGAGTGTCATGCGCGGATGCTGACTAGCAGAGGGTCTCCGGGCGCGGCGAGGAATTTGGGCGGACTCCGCGTGCGACTTCGATAAGGTGCCGCCATGACCGAACAACGCGATGCGCTGCTGCGCCTCCTGCACGACGACGATCCCGCGACGCTGCTCCTGCTCAAAGGCCAGCTCGCCGCCCGTGGCCCGGCGGCGATCCCGGAATTTCGTGCGCTGCTCGCCGCGAGTGATGCGGTCGCCGCGCGGCATCTGCGCGATGTCATCGCCGAGATCGAGGCGCGCGAGGCGGACGCAGTGTTTGAAAAAATCTGTGCGGACTTTGGGCCGGAGAGCGATTTGGAAAACGCGGCGTGGCAGCTCGCCGCGACATTTCTGCCGGGCGAAAATTTTGCGCCGCAGCGCGCGCTGCTCGATGCGTGGGGCGCAGAGGTCGCGCGGAGATTTCGCAAGGCCGAATCGGACCTCGACCGCATCGAGATGCTCGTGGAATACCTCGGCGATGAAGTGGGCCTGTGCGGCAACGTGGAGGACTACAACAACATCAACAACTCGCTGCTGCCGGAGGTCATCGACACGCGGCTCGGCATTCCGATCAGCCTTTCGCTCATCTACATTCTCGTCGGCAAGCGCGCAGGGATTCCGATCTCGGGCGCTGGCCTTCCGGGACACTTTCTCATCCGGCACGGGCAGAATTTTTTCGACCCATTCCACCGCGGTGTCCGCGTCGGGCTGGAGGAGTGCCGCGAGCGGCTGGCGCAGCAAAAGATCACGCTCCTGCCATCGCATCTCCAGCCGCTCCCCGCGCCGCAGTTCCTCATGCGCATGCTCGCGAACATCCACGTCATCGCCGAGGAAAGCGACCCGCCGCTCGCGGCGAAAATGGACGGCTGGATCACCGCGCTGAATTCCGGCACAAAGCGGTTGTGAAAACTTTCCGTCTCGTCGCCGTCATCCTGCTCGCCGCATGCGCGGTCCTCCGCGCCGCCGACACGCCTGCGAAACTCGTTCTTGCTGACACCGAGCATTTCAACGTCGGCGACCGGCCCGCGTTCATCTTCCTGCCTCCGGTGGAAAAACGCGCGAAGCCGCAGCCGTGGATTTTCTACGCGCCCACGCTGCCAGCATATCCCGATGAGGCCGAGCGCTGGATGCACGAGCAATTCCTCGCCGCCGGCATCGCCGTCGCGGGCGTGGATGTCGGCGAAGCGTATGGCAGTCCGGCAAGTCACGCGGCATTCGATGCGCTCTATCGCGAGCTGACGGAGCGGCGCGGCTTTGCGGTGAAGCCGTGCCTTTTCGGACGTAGCCGCGGCGGCTTGTGGGTGAGCAGTTGGGCGATCGCGAATCCGGCGCACGTGGCCGGTCTCATCGGCATCTATCCCGTCTTCGATTTCCGCACTTATCCCGGCCTCGAAAAAGCCGCGCCCGCCTACGACCTCGCGCCCGAGGTGCTCGACGCGCGCCGCACGGAGTTGAATCCCATCGAGCGCATCGGCGTGCTCGCCAAGGCGGGTGTGCCTGTGGCGCTCATCCACGGCGATGCGGACAACGTCGTGCCACTCGCGGAAAACTCCGCCGAGTTTGTCCGCCGCTACCGCGAGGCTGGCGCGGAACGGCTGGTGAACCTCATCGTGCTCGCCGGGCAGGGGCACAGTTTTTTCGAGGGCTTCTTCCACTCGCAGGAGCTTGTCGATTTCGCCATCTCCCGCGCGCAAGCCGGAGCCAAACCGTAGGCTGCCGCGGCGGTGAAAACAGTTTTTGAATCGGCGTTTTTTGGCATTGCCGCCGTGCGACCGGCCCCTATGATCGCGCCATGCCTACTCCCAAAAAACCCGCTGCAAAGAAACCCGCCAAACGCAAACCCAACGCCGCGCTGATGAAGCCGGTTCAACCCGATGAAGCCCTCTCGGCCATCGTCGGATCGAAGCCGATCCCTCGTGGCGAGCTGACGAAAAAGCTCTGGGACTACATCAAGAAGAACAAGCTGCAGGACGAGAAGAAGCGCACGAACATCAATGCCGACGCCGCCTTGAAAGTGGTGTTCGGTGGAAAGAAAACCGTGTCGATGTTCGAGATGACCAAGCTCGTCTCCCAGCATGTGAAGGCGTAGTTTTTTTCAGCCATCAGTCGAAATGAAAATTGGCGGCGCGTGAGCGCCGCCAATTTTTTTTGTGCCCGTGCTTCGCACGCTGCCGCATCACGGCGTGTTTTTCTAAATCGCGAACGCGTGTATTCTCCTCTCGCTCAAAGAACCTCCGCCCGCGCGGGTTCACCCACCGCACACCTCCATGAAATCCCACCACATCTCCCGCCGCACCATGCTCCGCGGACTCGGCGTCACCATGGCTTTGCCGTGGCTCGAATCCCTCCGCGTGTGGGGCGACGAGCCGGCGGCCTCGCAGAAATCCAGCGACGCGCCCGTGCGGCTCGCGGTGCTTTTTTCCGGCAACGGATTTCACAGCAAAGAGTGGTGGGCGAAAGGCGAGGGGAAGCAGATGGAACTCGGCCAAGTGCTCGAACCGCTCGGCGATTTCCGCGAGCGGATGCTGCTCATCCGCGGCCTCTTCAACGCTGAGGCGCTCAAGGGCAACATCCACAGCTCGCAGACCGGCAACCTGCTCTCCGGCGCACCGCTCGCGTCCGGCGGGGAGATCCGTTCCGGCACGAGCATCGACCAGTTGCTCGCGCAGCGTTACGGCCATTCCACGAAAGTCCCGAGCCTCGTCCTCGGCTGCGAGAAATCGAATCCGTCCGTCCACAAAAACTATTCGATGCTCTACAGCTCCCACATTTCGTGGAGTTCGCCGACCACGCCTACGCCGCTGGAAATCTATCCCGCGCTCGCCTTCGACCGCCTCTTCAAAGACGGCGCGCAGCGCGGCGACAAGAGCGTGCTCGACGCCGTGCTAGCCGACGCCAGCGACATCCGCCGGCAGATCAGCGCGGGCGACCAGCGCAAGCTCGATGAGTATCTCGACTCCGTGCGCGACGTGGAGCAGCGCATCGAGCAGGCCGGAAAAAAAGGCGAGCTGCAGGGCTGGCGGCCCACCCTCGCGGAGCCGAATATCCCGCGTCCGCCCGACGGCATCCCGCAGGACATCGCCGAGCACATGCGCCTCATGGCCGACCTCCTCGTCCTCGGCTTCCAGACCGACAGATC
>JANXSB010000047.1 GCA_025352865.1 Chthoniobacter sp.
CACACCCGGAGTGACCGATAACTGTCACAAATTCGCCTTTGCGAAACTTGAAGTTGAGATCCTTCACGATGACCGCCTCACCCTTCGGCGACGGGTAGCTTTTCGTTAGCTGCGTGAGTTCGAGATACGCGGTGTCGCTCATTGGACGACCTCCACCTTTTCAATCTTCTGCTCCGAGCGACGCCGCGGGCGGCGTTTGCCAACGAGGATGCGCGGCTGATCCAGGTCTTCGGGCAGGATGTCCGGCAGCACGAGTTTCTTCGTCAGTGCGGTCTTCTGCCGGTCGCTCGATTTCAGCAGGTATTCGATGACTTCGTTGCGCGTCGCCTTGAACACCGGGTCGTGATTGATCGCCGCGCGACTGCGCGGGCGCGGGATGTTCACCGGGATCGACGGCCCGAGCGTGGCGCGCGGCCCGCGGGTCAGCGGGATGACGCGGTCGGCGAGCAGGATCGCCTCGTCGGGGTCGTTCGTGATGAGCACGATCGTCTTGTCGTCCTGCCGGCGGATGCTCGTGATCTCGTCCTGCAAATTGGCGCGCGTCAGCGCATCGAGCGCGCTCAGCGGCTCGTCGAGGAGCAGCACCTGCGGCTCCATCGCCAGCGTCCGCGCCACGGCCACGCGCTGGCGCATGCCGCCGGAAAGCTCGCGTGGCAACTTGTCCCGCGCGGGTGTGAGATTCACCATCTCGATGTATTTCTCCGTGTGTGTCTGCCGCCCGTCCGCGCTCCATTTCGGAAAGACCTGATCCACTGCGAGCGCGATGTTTTCAAACACCGTGAGCCACGGCAGCAGGCTGTAGTTTTGGAAAACCAGCCCGCGCTCCGGCCCCGGCCCGGTCACCGTTTTGCCCTCGAGCGTCACGCTGCCCTTGTCAGGAAACGCGAGGCCGCTGAGCAGACTCACCAGCGTTGTTTTCCCAGCGCCGGAGAATCCGACGATCGCGATGAACTCGCCGCGCTCGACTTGCAGATTGATGTCGGCAAGCACGTCCGTTCGATCCCAGGCGGGACCGTAGCTTTTGTAGGCGCGGTCGATTTCGAGAAATGCCATGCGTCAGACGGATTTGAAGCGCGCCTCGACGAGCGACATCACGCGGTCGAGCAGCAGGCTGTCGAGCTTGTAGCGCTTGATGAAATCCATGCGTTAGCCTTTCAGCGACTTCACCGCGAAGCTCGCGGCGTACTTTTCCAGATCCGCTTTCGGATCGAATTTCACGCCGTCAAAGAAGGTCTCCGGCGCATCGCTCAGACCGCCATGCTTGTAGCCGATCTCCTTCATCGCCTCTTCGTAAATGTCCGCGCGCATGACCTGTTTCGCCACGCCCTCGTAATCGGGCGCACCTTCGGTAAAGCCCCAGCGGCGGAGTTGCGTGAGCCACCATTTGCAGTATTTCGCCTGCGGGTAGTTGCAGTTCCGGTCGCTGAAAATCATGTAGTTCGGATCCTTCAATTTGCGCCCGTCGCCCATGATGTACTTGCCCTGCAACCGGCCCAGGATGGTCTCCGGCGGGCAGTTGATGTAGGTCGCCGCGCTCACGATGTTCGCCTGCTCCTCGCGGTTCTCCATCTTGTCGAGCCACACGCTCGCCTCGTGCAGCGCCTTGAGCACGGCCTTCACCGTCTTCGGATTTTTCTCCGCAAACTCCGCGGTGAACGCGCACACTTTTTCCGGGTGATCTTTCCAAATGCCCTGCGTGGTGATCGCGGTGAAACCGATGTCATCGGCGATGGCCCGCGCATTCCACGGCTCGCCGACGCAGTAACCATCCATCTTCCCGACCTTCATGTTCGCGACCATCTGCGGCGGCGGGATGGTGATGAGCGAAATATCCGCGCCGCCGCCGGACGCATCGCCCGGATGCACGCCGCCTGCGGCCAGCCAGGAGCGCAGCCACATCGCGTGCGTGCCGGGCGGAAAGGTCATCGCGAAAGTCATCGGCGTGCCGCCCGCCTTCGCGGCATCGGCCAGCGCTTTCAGCGGCTTGGGATCGTCCGCGACCTTGCCCGCGAGTTCCTTTTTCAAAGTGATCGCCTGGCCATTCCGGTTGAGCAGCCACGGCGCGATCATCGGTTTCTTCGGCGCACCGCCGAGGCCCATCGTGCTGGCGATCGGCATGCCGAGCAGCATGTGCGTGGCCTGGATGTCGCCGTTGGAAAGCGAGTCGCGAATCGCCGCCCAGCTCGCGCCTTTCGAGACCGTGGAGTTGATGCCGTATTTTTTGAAAAGCCCCTTCTCGTGCGCGATGATGATCGACGAGCAATCAGTCAGCGCGATGATGCCGAACTTCAGATCCGTCGTCTCCGGCGCATCGCTCGCGAAAGCCGAGCCGACCCATCCTTTCGGCAGTCCGCCGAAGAGCGCGGCGAGACCGAAGCCTTTGGCCGTGGTGGAGAGAAAGCGCCGGCGATCAAGTGCCAGAGCTGGTTTGCTGACGATGGGTGTGGTTTGTTTCATGGATGGTTGGTGGTGAGGAGCGAGGTGGCTTGTTGAAAGATGTCCGGGCGGAACCACTCCGCGGCGCGTTCGGCGGGGACGAGCGAGGGGTCTTGGACGAGCCCGCTGGCGAGAAG
>JANXSB010000054.1 GCA_025352865.1 Chthoniobacter sp.
GACGGGCAAGCTGGACATCATCACCGAGGCGATGGTCCGCGAAGTCACCGTGACCAAGAACGGCAAGGCGACTGGCGTGCTCTACATCGACCGCGAGACCGGCAGGGAAGAGCGGGCGAATGCGCGCGTTGTCATCCTCGCGGCGAGCGGTTGCGAGAGCGCGCGCATCCTCCTCAACTCGAAGTCCGCGCTTTTCCCCAATGGCCTCGCGAATGGCTCGGGCAAAGTGGGCCGCTACCTCATGGACACCGTGGGCAGCAGCCTCACCGGCCACATCCCCGCGATGGAAAATGTGCCGCCGCACAATGAGGACGGCGTGAGCGGCGAGCACATGTACATGCCGTGGTGGAAATATCAGGAGCAGGCGGCGGGGAAGATGGACTTCGCGCGCGGCTACCACATCGAATTCGGCGGCGGACGGCGGATGCCGGGGATGGGCATCTTCAACCCGAACGCGAACAGCTACGGTCGGAAATTCAAGGACGAGGCACGCCGCTACTACGGCTCGGTCCTCGGCTTCGCCGGGCGTGGCGAGATGATCCCGAACGACGGCAGCTATTGCGAAATCGACCCGGTGAAGAAGGACAAGTACGGCATCCCGGTGCTGCGCTTTTACTGGAAATGGAGCGACCACGAGAAGAAGCAGGCGGTCCACATGCAGCAGACTTTCAAGAACATCATCGAGGCGATGGGCGGCACGGTGCTGGGCAAGGTGGAACTCGACCCCGAGAAGGCGATCATGGCCGGCGGCACGATCATCCACGAAGTCGGCACGACCTGCATGGGCGCTGACGCGAAAGCCTCGGTGCTCAACCAATGGAGCCAGGCGTGGGAATGCCCGAATCTTTTCGTCACCGACGGCGGCCCCTTTGCCAGCAACGCGGACAAAAACCCCACCCTCTCGATCATGGCCCTAGCTATGCGAAGCTGCACCTACCTCGCCGAGGAAATGCGCAAAGGCACCATCGGCTGATCCATTCGTCCATTCACTCCCATGACTCCCACCCCGCTCACCCTCACCCGCCGCGATGCCCTCAAACGCGTGGTCGGTCTTTCCGTCGCGCTCTCCGCACTGGACTTGCAAAGCTTCGGCGCGACCAGCAGCCGCGGCATCGGGATGGACCCGAACCTTTTGAAAAAGGAAATCCCCTGGGACCGCGTGCTGACCACGGAGGAAAAGAAGATCGTGACGGTGCTCGGCGACATCATCATCCCCGCCGACGAGCACGGGCCGGCGGCGAGCGCGGTGGGCGTGCCGGACTTCATCGACGAATGGGTGAGCGCGCCCTATGACGCGCAGCAGAAGGACGGGAAGGTGATCCGCGACGGCCTCGCGTGGCTCGACGCCGAGGCGAAGAAGCGCTTCAGCAAAGGATTCGCGGACGCCGCGCCCGCGCAGCAGACCGCGCTGCTCGATGACATCGTGGCCGAGGGGACGGACGCGCGGAAAGCGGCGCACGGTTTTTTCACGAATTTCCGCGACAAGGTCGCCGGCGGCTACTACTCCACGCCAGAAGGCTGGAAAGCGATCGGCTACGTGGGCAACACGCCGATGGTGGAATTCCCCGGTCCGCCGCCGGAAGTCTTGAAGCATCTCGGCCTCGCGGGGTGAAGAAAGTTATGAGGTATGAAGGACGAGGTATGAGGGTTCCGTTTTCATACCTCATCCTTCATACCTCACACCTCCTAATGGCTTTCATTCCCTCCACCAAAACCGCGCCGCGCTACGACGCCATCGTCGTCGGCAGCGGAGCCGCCGGCGGGATCAGCGCCTACGTTTTGGCGAAAGCCGGGATGAAAGTGCTGATGCTCGAAGCGGGCCGGAACTACGACGCCGCAACCGAGACGCCGATGTTTCAAAGCAACGCCGAAGCGCCCCTTCGCGGCGTGAGCACGCCGGAGAAGCCGAACGGTTTCTACGACGCGACCATCGGCGGCTGGAAAGTGCCGGACGAACCCTACGTGGTGCGGCAAAAGGACGGCGCGTGGGTCGAGGGCGAGGTCATCGACCGCGTGAACGCGTCTCAGGATTTCATGTGGTGGCGCGCGCGGATGCTCGGTGGGCGGACGAACCATTGGGGCCGCGTCTCGCTGCGCATGGGGCCGTATGATTTCAAGCCGAAGAGCCGCGACGGGCTCGGTTTCGACTGGCCGATTTCATATGAAGATGTCGCGCCGTACTACGACAAAGCCGAGGAGCTGATCGGTGTCTTCGGCAGCAAGGAAGGAATCGAGAACGCGCCCGACAGCGAATTCTTCCAACCGCCGCCCAAGCCCCGCGGCTACGAACTCCTCGCGCAACGCGCCGCCAAAAAACTCGGCATCCCGATGGTGCCCTCCCGCCTCGCCATCCTCACTAAGCCGCTCAACGGACGCGCCGCCTGTTTCTACGCCACGAACTGCGGACGCGGCTGCTCCATCCGCGCGAATTTTCAAAGCACCACCGTCCTCATCCCGCCCGCGCTGGAGACCGGCAACCTCGACATCATCACCGACGCCATGGCCCGTGAAGTCAGCGTGGACGCGGCCGGGAAGGCGACGGGCGTGATCTTCGTGGACAAGAACACCGGCAAAGACGTGGCGGTGAAAGCGCGCATCGTCATCCTCGGCGCGAGCGCCTGCGAGTCCGCGCGGTTGCTCCTCAATTCCAAAAGCGCGCTCTTCCCCAACGGCCTCGCCAACGGCCACGGCCACCTCGGCCGCTGGCTCACCGACAGCACCGGCAGCTCCCTCAGCGGACAAATCCCCGCGCTCGAAAACGCGCCCATCGTGAACGAGGACGGCGTTTCCAATCCGCACCTCTACATCCCGTGGTGGCCACACGCCGAGCAGCTCGCCGGCAAGCTCGGCTTCCCCCGCGGCTACTACACCTGGCCCGGCGGCGGACGCACCATGCCCGACATGGGCACGATGCGCGGCATCCTCGGAAAGGCCGGCAACGCCTACGGCAAAAAGCTCAAGGAAGACGCGCGCCGATACTACGGCTCCTTCGTGAATTTCGGCGCGCGCGGCGAGATGATCCCGAACGAAAAATCCTTCTGCGAGATCGACCCCGAGAAGAAAGACAAGTGGGGCATACCCGCCCTGCGCTTTCATTTCCAATGGAGCGACTACGAGTTGAAGCAAGTCGCGCATCAGCAGAAAACCTTCGCCTCGCTCATCGAAGGCATGGGCGGAAAAGTGAACGGCGCACCCCAGCTCGACGGCGCGAAAGCCATCAC
>JANXSB010000094.1 GCA_025352865.1 Chthoniobacter sp.
TCACGAGGTAGGCGAGATTGTCCGCGGGGACGAGGTCGTTGACGGCGACGACGACGATCTCTTTGCCGAGAAGTCCCTGGTCGCAGATGGCGCGAAAGACGAGACGACCGATGCGGCCGAAGCCATTGATGCCGATTTTGATCATAGTAGGTGTGTGGTGGTGTGGTGTTGGAAAAAGAGCGCGCCAATCAATCGGGCACCGCCGCAGGCGTCAAGGACTTCGCAAACGAAGTGTGGAGCGATGCCACGGGCGCTTTTGGCGAATAGGTCTTCTGGCGCGTGGCGCGCGGCTGATAGCCTCCGCCGCATCGTGTCCACGTCTTTCACTCCGCCCGGCAATGACGAATTGCTCGGCCGCTTTCTCGACAGCATCGCTGCGCGAAAGCTCGAGCTTTATCCCGCGCAGGAGGCGGCGATTCTGGAGCTGTACGATGAGAAAAATGTGATCCTCAACACGCCGACCGGCTCGGGTAAATCGCTGGTCGCGGCGGCGCTGCATTTCAAGAGCCTGGCGCAGGGCGGGCGCTCGATTTACACCTGCCCGATCAAGGCGCTGGTGAATGAAAAATGGCTCGCGCTCTGCCACGAGTTCGGGCCGGAAAATGTGGGGCTGAGCACGGGCGACGCCTCGGTCAATCGCGACGCGCCAATCCTCTGCTGCACGGCGGAAATCCTCGCGAACATCGCGCTCCGCGAAGGCGCGGAGGCGAATGTGCGCGATGTCATCATGGACGAGTTTCATTACTACGCGGATCGCGAGCGCGGCGTGGCGTGGCAGGTGCCGCTGCTCACGCTGCCGCAGACGCGCTTTCTGCTGATGTCGGCCACGCTCGGGGAGACGGGATTTTTTGAGGAGGAACTCACACGGCTGAATGGGCGCGAGACCGTCACCGTCGCGTCGCGGGATCGTCCGGTGCCGCTGGAATTTTCCTACGTCGAGACGCCGCTCGCGCAGACGCTCGAAAGCCTCGTAGCGGGCGGCAAGGCTCCGGTCTATGTCGTCCATTTCACGCAAATGGAAGCGGCGCAAAGCGCGCAGGATTTCACGAGCACGAATGTCTGCACGCGCGAGGAAAAGGCGGCCATCGCGCAGGCGATTGAGGGTTTCAAATTCAGCAGCCCGTACGGGCCGGAGATCAAGAAATGGCTGCGCCACGGGATTGGCTTGCACCACGCCGGACTGCTGCCGAAATACCGCGTGCTCACCGAGCAACTGGCGCAGCGCGGGCTGCTCAAAGTGATCTGCGGTACGGACACGCTCGGCGTCGGAATCAACGTGCCGATTCGCACCGTGATCTTCACGCAGCTCTGCAAATTCAGCGGGCAAAAAACGGGCATCCTCACCGCACGCGACTTTCACCAAATCAGCGGACGCGCGGGGCGGAAGGGATTCGATGATTGCGGCTGGGTCGTGGCGCAGGCACCCGCGCACGCGATTGAGAATCTGCTGCTCGAACAAAAGCAGGCCGGCGGCGGAAAGAAATTTGTGAAGCGCAAGCCGCCGGAGCGGAACTTCGTCAATTGGGACAAGCAGACCTTCGCGCGCCTGATTGCCGCACCGCCGGAGCGGCTCACGAGCCAGTTTCAAGTCACGCACGGCATGCTGCTCAACGTGCTCAGCCGCGCAAGCGACGGCTGCCGCGCGATGCGCGAGATCATCGCCCGCTGCCACGAAATACCGCGCGCGAAAAAGGCGCTGACGCGGCGTGCGTGGCAGCTCTTTCGCGCGCTCGTGGAGCGGAAGATCATCGAGTTCATTCCGGAAGACAGGCGTCCCGCCTGTCAGGGGGAGCGGGCGTCCCGCCTGCCCCTGCCTGCCGGGACAGGCGGGACGCCTGTCTTCCGAGGCGCTAAGGTGCGCGTGAACGTGGCCTTGCAGGACGATTTTTCGATGAACCAGACGCTCTCGCTTTACGTCCACGACACGCTCCCGCTCATGGACCCGCAGGCGCCGGACTACGCGCTCGTCGTGCTCACGCTCGTCGAATCCATCCTCGAAGATCCCGACGTGATCCTCCGCCGGCAGCTCGACAAAGTGAAGGGCCAGGCCGTCGCGGAGATGAAGATGCAGGGCATCGAATACAACCAGCGGATGGAGGAGCTGGAGAAGCTCGAGGCCCCCAAGCCGAACCGCGACTTCATCTACGGCACCTTCAACGACTTCGCGGCCAAGCACCCATGGGTCGGCCAGGAAAACATTCGCCCGAAGTCGATCGCCCGCGAGCTGTTCGAGACCTGCGCGACGTTCAACGACTACATCAAGGACTACGGGCTGCAGCGCAGCGAGGGCGTGTTGCTGCGCTACCTCGGCGATGCGTTCAAGACGCTGGTACAGAACGTGCCCGAGTCGGCGCGCACCGAGGGCGTCGAAGACGTGATCGCGTTTCTGCTCACCACGCTCAAGCAGGTCGACTCCAGCCTGCTCGAAGAGTGGCTCGCGCTGCGGGACGGGCGGACCGCGGAAGCGCAAGCCCCGGCTCCCGAGGGAGAAGCCGCGAAGCCGCGGCGACAGCGCGATCTGGCGACGCTGCC
>JANXSB010000107.1 GCA_025352865.1 Chthoniobacter sp.
ATGGCAAGGCCGGCACGGGCAAAACTTTGCTCAGCGTCGGTGCCGCGCTCGAGCAGGTGCAGTGCGGCGATTACGAGAAGATGCTCATCACCCGCGTCATCATGCCCACGGGCCGCGACATCGGTTTTCTCCCCGGCCGCATGGAGGAAAAAATGCAGCCCTGGGTGCAGCCGGCCTACGACGCCCTCGAACAGCTCCTCGGCAAACCGCGCAAGCCCGAGCATTTCGCCGGGAAAAAACACAGCGCCCGCAAAGCCCAGCCGCGCGCCGCGACGACGAACAGTGCGCCCGTCATCGGCAAACCCGCGCGCCCGTACGAGCCGCTGATGCAATCCGGCCTGCTCGAAATCAAAGCCATCGCCCACATCCGCGGACGCTCGATTCCCAAGGCCATCTTCATCGTGGATGAAGCCCAGCAGCTCACCCCGCATGAGGCGAAGACGCTCGTCACCCGCATGGGGAAGGGCAGCAAAATCATCCTCATCGGCGACCTCGCGCAGATCGACAACCCCTACGTCGATGCGCACACCAACGGCCTCGTCTTCACCCGCAACCGCCTGCAAGGCCAGCCCTTCATGGCCCACATCAACCTCTTCAAAGGCGAGCGCAGCGAGATGGCAGAGGTGGCGGCGAATCTGATGTAGGCGAGCCGTGAAATTATGAGGCTCGAATCCAGCCTGCGCGTCCTCAACGAGATGGAAGCCGCGGGCGTCATCGGGAAATACGCCATCGGCGGTGCCGTCGCTGCATTTCTCTACATCGAGCCGGGCACCACTTTCGATCTCGACGCCTTCATCGCCTGGGAACCCGGCGCATCCGGCCTCCTCGACCTCAGCCCGATCTACGACTACCTCCGCGCCCGCGGCTTTGAACCGCAGCGCGAAGGCGTGATGATCGAAGGCTGGGAAGTGCAGTTTCTCCCCCCCGGCACGCCGCTGGAAAAGGAGGCGCTCGACCAGGCGGTGAGCATCGAGATTGGCGGCGTCCCCACGCGCATCTTCACCCGCGAGCATCTCATGGCCATCTCCCTCCAGACCGGTCGCCCAAAGGACTTCGCCCGGCTCGTGGCCTTTGTGCAGGAAGGCCGGCCCGACGACGCCAGCCTGCACGAAATCTTGCGCCGGCATCAGTTGGAGGCAAAGTGGCGGCAGTTCCGCAGCCGCTACCTCACCGCGCCATGAACCCACTGACCCTGCAGGATATTTACCGCGCCAAAGCCGAGCGCCGCACCCGGCTCGCGGCTTTGCCCTTCGATGAAAAGGTGCTCATCATGGAAAAGCTGCAAACGATGGGCCACACCCTCCGCGCCGCGCGGGCACAACTCGCCAAAGGCGAGCGCGGCGAGATGGCGGAGGTGGCGGAGGTGGCGGAGGTGGCGGTGGATCTGATGTGATTTATGAAAGAGGTCTTTCGTGCATCCTCGCCTGCGCGCGTGAGCCTCTGCCGGTCAGTTTTGGAAAACGCCGGGTTCAGTTGCTTTGTGCGGAATGAAACTGCGCAGCAATCCATCCCCGGCGGTCTGGCCGTGGCTTTCTTCCCGTTGCCCGATTTTTGGCCGACACTTTGTGTGATGAATGATGAGGATTATCCTGAGGCGATGACTATCCTGCAGACCTATCGGGATGGGATGACGCCCGATTCGGATGAGTGGAAATGCGCGCGATGTGGAGAAAGTGTGCCTGGCAATTTTACCGCCTGCTGGAGTTGTGAAGCTCCGCGAGGCGAGAGCGTTGAACGCTGAAACAAGAGGAAAACTGCGCAGATGCCCCGCGAAAAAAAGAAGCGCCTCGACACGAACGCCGTACAATCACCGCGCGACGGGCTGAACGCCGCTTTTGCCGGGCTCGATTTGGCGAATCTTCCCGCCGGGCCGGAGACGGGCGCGGCGGCAGAGAGTCCGCGGGCGGTTTGGAAGATGGGGCGCGTGGTGCTGCGGCGGGAGACGGCGCGGCGCGGGGGGAAGACGGTCATTGTCATTCACGATTTCGCCACGCATCTGCCGGTGTCGGTCATCGAGACGATCGCGAAAAAAGTCCGCGCGACGTGCGGCTGCGGCGGTGCGGTGAAGGGCCGCACCGTCGAGATCCAAGGCGACCAGCCGGCGAAAATCCGCACCGTGCTGGAGGCCGAGGGTTTCGAGGTCGCCGGGGTGAAGTGACTGAGGCGAGGCCCGCCTGTTTTCCCAGAGGGTGCCCGATGGGCCGCTGCGCGGCTAAGAAATGCGGCGCGTCGTCCGTCTCACGAGCAACCACCAATGCCACGGCCAATCCGCTGTTGCGCCAGCCACGCATCCTGACACGCTTCCCATTGCGTTTTCCCGACCCCCGAAAATCTCCGCCTTATGAAAACCCGTCTCCTCCTCCTCCCGTTCGCCGCCGTCCTCGCTTTCGCGCCGCTGGGGCGCGGGGAAAATGAGGTCGGCTTCATTGAAAAATTCGCGCTCGCGCCGGATCGGGAGACGGTGCTGGGGCAGCTCATTCCGGGGAGCGAGGAGTTTTACTTTTTCTCGGCGCTCCAATTTCAAAACACGAAGCAGAAGGCGAAGCTGGCGGCGATCATGGAAGCGTGGGCGAAGCGGTTTCCGAATTCGCAGCAGCGGCGGGTGATCGAGAATCGCGAGGCGCTGCTGGGCTACGATGCCGACCCGCAGGCGACGCTGAAGTTTCTGCGCGAGCGGATGAATTTGCAGTTCAACCACCAGCAGGAGGCGCGCGACCAGAAGCCCGACCTGCCGACGGCGCTCGATCAGAAATTGATCGGACGCGATGTGTTTCAGAGCGGCGCGATCCAGGCGGCGGATGATCTGAGCCAGTGCGGCGATGCGGCGATCGAGGAATTCGTGCGGTCGAAAACGCAGCTCAAGCCGGCGCATGTGCGCGTGGTGCTCTCGCGGTTGAAGCGGCCGGATTTGCCAAACCTCGTGGACTACATCGCCGCGGATTTGCAGACGAAGGAGAGCCGGGGGTTTGGCGAGTTTGAGATTCATCGCGCGCTGCTGCCGGAGCAGCTCGATGAGCTGGCGAAGCGCCTTCCGGCGCTCGCGGACAATCAGGCGTTCGTCTTCGCGCGGCTGCGCAAGCTCGCGCCGGGCGCGGATGCGGATGCGGAGTTCGATCCCGTGGAGCGCGAGGCGTGGCTGGATCGCGCGTGGGCGTATGCGCAGAAGCTTTCGCCTGCGTTCAGCTCGCTCAAGGCGAACCTGCTTTACCAGCGGCTCCAGCACGACCGCGCGCTCGGCGTGTATGACGAAAAGCGCTTCCTCGAATACCTCAAGCTCCCGCGCCGCACGGGCTACATGAACCCGAAATATCTCGACGCGCCGGAGCAGCAGCGCACCGCCGTCGATCTCGGCGCAAACTTCGCCGAGGCCGTCGCCATCGCCCGGCCCATCGGCAACGACGAGGCGCTGGTGCGCGATTATTTCCTCCACATTTTCCCGAAGCTCGACGCCAAACTCGGCGAACTCGACGCGGCGGAAATCTTGAAAACGT